>JBBILC010000007.1:0-66817 GCA_037445115.1 Coleofasciculaceae cyanobacterium bin_20 | reverse complement strand
AGGATTAGTGTGTCTATTTTTAGAAAATAAAATCTTAAGATTCAACACTTCTGGAGTGATCGCACAAATCAACTAACATCAAACACTTCTGGAATATCTCTGATCTCAACGACGAGCGGGATCTAAGACAGTAACGACAATTGTCGATCAGGGGGTGGGTAACCCAAATGTGCCCAGGCGATCGGTGTCGCCACCCGGCCCCGGTGAGTCCGTTGCAGATAGCCAATTTGCAGCAAATAGGGTTCGTAGACCTCCTCGATCGTTTGGGCATCTTCCCCCGTCGCCGCCGCCAACGTTTCCACCCCCACTGGTCCCCCCTGGAACTGTTCAATCAACGCACTAAGTAGCCGCCGATCGGTCCAATCCAGCCCCAAGCGATCGACATTCAGCAACTCCAGCGCCTCAGCCGCCACGGATTCCGTAATCTCACCCACCTGCTTCACCTCGGCATAATCCCGGACCCGCTTCAGCAAACGATTGGCAATGCGGGGGGTGCCCCTGGCCCGACGGGCAATCTCGCTGGCCCCGCTGGGGGTGACGGCAGTATTGAGGACCGATGCAGTCCGCAGAACAATGTCCACCAGTTCCTCAACTTCATAGAATCGCAGCCGCTGGATCAGGCCAAAGCGATCGCGCAACGGCGAAGTCAGGGCACCGACACGGGTTGTGGCCCCCACCAGGGTAAAGGGCTTCAGGGTCAGCGATCGCGTCCGGGCCGCTTGTCCCTTACCGATCGTGATATCCACCCGAAAATCCTCCATCGCCGGATAGAGAATTTCCTCCGTCACCCGTGGTAGGCGATGGATTTCATCAATGAACAGCACATCCCCCGGTTGCAGATTCACCAACAGGCCGACAATATCACGGGGCCGTTCCAGCGCCGGAGCCGTCGTCAGTTTGCAATTCACCTGCATTTCCGACGCCAGAATCATCGCCATTGTCGTTTTGCCCAAACCAGGGGGACCGTAGAGCAACAGGTGATCCAACGCTTCCGATCGCGACTTGGCCGCTTGAATCGCGATCGTCAACACCTGCTTCAGATCCTTTTGCCCAATGTAGTCCCCTAGGCGCTGGGGCCGCAGGCTTTCCTCCGGATTGATTTGCTCCTCCGGACCGGCACTGGCTGCCAGGAGGGATGCCTCCCGGTGGGGCGGGGGCGCCGGATGGGCAGCGGCGGCAGAACGCAGGGGGGGACGATTCGCCACGGGGGGGGCGTCGCGATCGCGATCGGGGGGGGTATGGGAAGAGATAATCGCCATCGGTGCCTACGCTTGGGGCCAACAGTTGCCTACCATCATAGCGATCGGTGCTCCCATCGGTCACCGCGCTCAGTCATCCCCATCCCGGATGGGCGGTCCCCATCAATCACCCCGATCGTGGAAAGACTGCTGCCGGAGGGACAGCCAGCCAAACAGGACCAGAAACACAGTTGCCGGCAAGAGGACTAAAATCAAGGCATTTAGCGAGGTTGGGGCGATCGGGATTTCGGGACCCCAGACCCGGATAGCGACGCTAATCAGCGTTGAAGCCACCAGCACCTTCAACACAAACCCCAGATTTTCGCGAAGATTCGAGGACATACGCACGGATAGAACAGGTTACGGCTGGAAAGTAGAAGCGATCCCCCGACAGGGATATTTCACGAACAGGCAGAATGTTAAGGGTATCGTCCTGCATTTTTCCCAGAGTGTCCCCCAAATTGTCCCTGAAATGATCCACGGTTGCCGAGGAAAATCCATGTCACGTCAATTGAGTGCGCTGTTGGGACTGTGTAAAGCTCGTCTTTCCTGGCAGATTACGGGCTGGGTGTTTTTAAGCATTGTCGCGATCGAAGTCATTATTTTCATCCCCTCCTACGCCCGCCGTGAACGGGAACTCCTCCAGCAACTCGGCGAAGTCGCAGTCGCCACGGTCACCTCTCTGAAACGCTCCGCCATGCAGCAAGATCTGTCTACGGCTGACCTTATCGATAAGGTGAAGTTTCTGACAGAAAATACCGAAGTCAAGGGAGCCGCCGTTTATAACCCGCAAGGGCAGCAGGTGGCCACCTTTGGGGAAGTGCCCGAATTGGGGGTGCAGAGCTTCCAGGACGGCCCGCAGGAAGTGCGCAAGCTCAATCCAGGACGAACCCGTCTCGATGTGGCCTGGCCCGCCGCGATGATCGATAACCAGCACGCCCTCGTGTTACGTGTGGATGCCAGTTCCGTTCGTCGCGAACTCATGGCCTTTGGCGGACGCATTACCGGGTTAGTCGTGATTATTTCCCTGGTCGTGACCCTCACCACAATGGTGGTGCTAGGCGTGATTGTGATTACCCCCATTTTGCGACTACGAGATAACTTAATTCTGGCGGGGGAAGCCCTGAGCCGCGATGAATATATGGCGGATTTTCATACCCTACCCACGCACCGCCGCGATGAGTTGGGTGAGGTAATGATCGCCTTTGAGCAAATGTACCAGCGCGTATGGACCGAGATCCAAAGTCGCAAAGCCTCTGAGGCCGCACTCCGCTTGGAACAGGAAAAATCGGAACGGCTGTTACTTAATATCCTGCCAGAGACGATCGTGGCCCAGTTAAAGGAGAACCAAAATACGATCGCCCAACGTTTTGACGAAGCCACCATCCTGTTCGCTGATCTGGTGGACTTTAGCGGCCTTGCCAGTCAGATGACACCCACCGATTTGGTCAATCTTTTGAATGAGATCTTTTCCACCTTTGACCAGTTGGCCGAAAAACATGGCCTGGAAAAAATCAAGACGATCGGGGATGCCTATATGGCGGTGGGGGGGCTGCCCCTACCCCAGGCGAATCATACGGAAGCCGTCGCCGATATGGCCCTGGAGATGCAACAGGCGATCGGGCAATTTCAGCGCGTGGATGGCAAACCCTTCCACCTGCGCATTGGCATCAATACGGGACCCGTGGTGGCCGGTGTGATTGGCATCAAAAAGTTTATCTATGACCTCTGGGGCGATGCGGTGAATGTCGCCAGTCGCATGGAATCCCAAGGGCGGATCAATAGCATTCAGGTGACCCAAACGGTCTACGATCGCCTGAAAAGTACCTATGTGTTTGAGGAACGCGGTATTATTCAGGTCAAGGGTCGGGGAGACATGATGACGTATTTCCTAAAGGGGAAACAGCATGGCGCTGAAGTTTGCTAGTGTAACCGCGTGGGAGCAAGCCAATTTATTACTGCAACCTGCCCTCATTCGCCTGGTTGACAATCTGCGCAAACACCTGGAACAAAGCACCGACTGGCAAGGGCAAGACTGGGCTGTCTGGCCAGATACCACTACCGAAGCCGAAAAACAGCAGGTGATCGACCTCCAACAGCAATTACGCCAAGCCCAACCGGAAGCCGCCGTTGAACTCGAACATACCCTCGCCCAACTCCCCACACCCCATCCCGGCTATTTATTAACCTCGAAACAAACCGGACGACAAATCGCGATCGATCTCTGGCAATTACAATTCCAAGTTTGCTTTCGGAACTATCCCAGTCTGGATGCCATCCAACCGGAACGCGATCAGCAAGTGGAAATCGACACGGATTTACTCGATGTTGACGGCGAAGTGGATTGGGATGCCCTGGATGCCAAAGCCCAACAAGTGGTGAAGCAGATTTTTAGCCGTTTGACGGTAGCTTAGGTCTAGTCGTTTATTAGGTTTAACCCGTGGGGAATCAATCAGGAGGAAACAGGGGGAATCAGGAGGGACCGCCAGTGGAGGGGAGATCTCCGTGCCATGCCTCGGCCCGCAATCCCTGGGTCTGCCGCCGCCAAATGCCGATCCCCAACAAAACCAACACGATCACGATCGCCCCTATGAGGGTTGGGTACAAAACCGGCACCATCGCATAACGAACCGCAATCCCCGTATAGGCCCAGAGGACCCCGATTACATAGGCCACATCGGCAAATTTCCACGCGATCGTCCCAGCCATTACGCCACTCACCCCAACCAGCAAACTGGCCCAGAGGGGGGCAGCCACCCCGGCCCCATCCCATTGGGATTGGGTTAACCAGACAGCCATATTCGCCATCATCGTCAAAGTTAACCACCCTAGATAGAGACGAAAGGGAACCTGAACGCAGCCATACGCCAGCCATGAGGTTGGCCCGCGATCCGCTTGGAGTTGTTGATAAATGGCGATCAGGGATAGTAGCATCCCCAGCATGGCCAGCACACTCCCAAAGAGCCATTCATAGCTCCACAGAACGAGCCAGAGGCAAGTGGCGAAACCATTGAGCAAAACCCAGGGCCAATAATGGGGCAAACGGGATTGGGTGAAGGTGTTGGGGAGAATTTGATAGATGCCAAATCCTAATAATCCCAAATCTATTGCCCCCCAAATCCCGAAGGTGAACTCCGCTGGAGTGAGATAGGTTAAATAACGGTTGGTGACGGCACTGGTGGTTAGACCATTCAGCGGTAAGGCATTGACCACGATCGTGCAAAGGAGGGTCAGGACAATGGCCCCAAGGACAAGCGATCGCTGGATGGGGGCATAATTCATTGCCAAGGCTCCTCCCATAAGCAAAGGGTGAACAATCCTTCTATCCTAACCGGAGGCTGAACCTGGGGTTAGCCCAAAAAAAACACCCCTAATTAACCCTTAGGGATGTGAATTGATTTACCCCGTTGTTTCCCTGATCAGGACTGTTCTACGGTTGGTCAAACCTTGAGAGGAACATTCCAAAATCAATCACTGAGCCAATAAATCGTCTAGCTGAGTGAAACAGCACTGCGATCGTAGGTCGCACGGAAGGTTGGGTGAATCTTGCCTTGAATGCGTCCCCAGTAGTTGGCCACTTGGTCAGCATTCATGCCCACTTCCATGGCGCTACGGCTGAGTAGCGCTTGCTGACGGTTCTTGATCGCCCGACAATGGCGCATCATGAGACTCCGTGCCCAGTCGGTAACGGGCACATCCAGCCCAGTCGCAGGAGCAGGAGCTACCGCCGGAGCCGTAACTGGAGCCGTGGCCGGGGTGGCTTCAACCATCGTCGCGGTGGGTTGATAAGCAGCGCCACGATATTTCAGATCCAGGTTAGAATCCAGCACCAAGCGCTTCTTGGGCGCACGGAAGCGAATGTCCACGCCCCGGTAAGTGCCAACGTTGTCGCTTTCTGTGTATTCCACCACGGGGGGAGTGTAGTCGTAAGTAACGCCGCGATATGTCAGTTTCATCCTAGTCGCCTCCAACTTTTCTCAGAGAGAGTTTGTAGTGTGTTTTGAGGCGCGTTCCTTCGGGATCTCTCCCTACTTCCGTCTTCCCTGACCATTGAGAAAACTCTCTGGGTTCCTGGAGGAAGATGAACGATTTCTTTTCATGTCTGTATTGTATTTTACCGTTTTGCAAAAAAGCGATTGCTTTAACATTTCTTTAGGATCATTCTCAGCAAGGGCGAAAACCCTTTTGGAATAATGGTTTCAGAGGTTGGCAGGATGGGCACGATCGCGATCGCAGGCATTTGGGTCAAGAAAAGCTGACAAAATAGTCGCGGCCAGAGGGGTAATCGGGAGCGGCTGCCCAGGTACCGACTTGGGGTGAGGCAGTGATGCTGGGTAGAGTCCCGGATGCTGGACCGATCGGGCGGTGAGCGATGGGGCGAGGGATACGATACGGTGGGAGTGGGTGAATGTTGCGATCGTGAACGCAGGCATTTGGTGAGTCATCATGCTGGATACCCTAGAGACCCTATCAGAGCACTGTCTGGATGCTGCTGCTATTCTCACCTTGGTACAGCAAGAGCAATTGCTGGTGGTGAGTAGCCATCGTCGGAATGGTCTGATTCTGATGAAGCCCTACCATGCCGAATTTGCAGGGCCAGGGGCAACGGTGGGTGGTATCTGCGATCGCGACTGCCAGCAGGTGATCCCGGTGGGGGATGTGTCTCTAGTTGTGCCCGGAAGCTGCGAGGAGCGCCAGAAGGCGTTTCTAATCCGGCGGCAATGGATTCGCCTCACCCAGCAATTCACCGATATGGAATCTCCCCTGCAACGGGCACAGATGATCCTGAACCAGTTTGAAAACTATTTCGATGCCGAGACGGTGTTACACCTGCCGGATGAAGCCTTTGCCCTGATGGTGGGTGTCTTGCCCCATACAATTCGCAAAGCCCGTCGTTTCTCCGGTAAGCTGGTGTCTGCCTAGCGCCCCTACCTCCCACCAAGCCCATCCTTGCCAGGAGGTAGGATTCTCAGAATCTGGGTCTCATGCCCTCGGAATTTCAAGAACACTAACCGAACGTTGGGGGAGCCGGACGCGTAGCCGGTTGCGCCCCAAGGGTAGGGAGGCTGAGAGAATGTCTCCTGCCTGTAAACGCTGCCCAGGGTTAGGGGCTAAGGGTTGAGTAAACCAGTAATGGGTGGCCCGATCCCCCAAGGGCGACAGATCCGCCAGATTCAGGGTAACCGTCAGATCACCATCAAATTTGCGATTGATGGCGTGAATATAAATTGTTGTGTCATCCGCCGTTGCCACGAGGTCAACTAAGGCAATCTTAGCCTTGGGGCTGTGGGTCCACCCCATCGCCAAGGGTTGAGGATAGCGTGGCACCCCGGATGCCTCAACCGGAAGCAGGGCCGAACCATGATGGTTGCTGTACAACCGCGTCACTTGGCCTTGGGGCAAGAAGTAGGGAGGCGTTTGGGCTGTGGGATCAACCCGAATGCTGGTAATATCCCAGGTTGCGCCAATCAACAGGGATTGACAGGCGATCGCAATCTGATCACCATGCCGCATGAGTCCATTGAGAAACCCGGCTGCCCCCAAACCGGCAGCCACGGGCCAATCGAGGGCAGGGGGCGGTTCCAGCGCGTCAAACCCCCAACCGTTCCAGTTCCATTCCGTGATGGCAACCCGGTAGCCGAGGGATTGGGCGAATTGCAGTTGCGGGGCTATCCCCTCATTCACGCCAGATTCTGGCGCGAAGTACCCTGGCATGGCCACCCAGGCATACCACCAGTCAGCCGCCGACAGCGATCGAGGCGGGACGGGCTGTCCCTCGCGTGTTACGGCCTGAACCCGTCCTGGAGCATAGCTGTGGAAAGTCACGGACTTAATCCGACGGCGGATCACGGGATCGGCCAGAACGGTTTGTTCCATGTCTAGCCCCAGCGTGCCGTCAAGCATCAGTTCAACCGTGGGGTCTACGGTATCGATCGCCTGGATATAGGCTTTCAGGCATTGCAAATACCACTGGGCTAGAGCCGCCGGATCACTCAGCCCAGTCCCTGCCTGCACCTGCTGCCGAAAACGCTCCATCCAAATCTCATTGCCGATTTGAATATATTCAACCCGGTACGGAGCCGGATGGCCATTGGCTTGACGCACGGCGGGCCAGTCCGGCATTCCCGGTGGCAGGGTTGCCCCTAGGGGCGCATTGACATACGCCACCAACCCAGCCGCCCGCTGTGCCGCCACCGTCAGGGGCAGTTTGCGCGCCAGGGCATCTAAAAAGTTGACCACCAGGATCGTTTCAACACCCAACTGATCCCGCAGTTGAAAGTATTCATCCAGCCCAAACTGATTCGTAATTTCCTGACCCCGGTAGCCCACGGTGACCGGACGATCGCGCCCTCGCCCCGGCACATTGCTAATGAGGTCGCGCCAGTCAATGTAATCCACATCAGTTCCCCCTGGAAAGCGGAGCAGGGGAATTTTCATCTGTTGCATGAGGGCGACGGCTGCCGGTTGCAAGTGGCGCGTGCCCGGTTGGAGGGCAATTTCAGGACCGGGTTCACCCCAACTCGCCCGTTCGAGAAACTGCCCAAATAGCCGATCGTCAATGGGTGCGATCGCCTGATCGTAAACCGTAAAACGCATCAACGATTGTGCCCTTGCCATACTGACGGCCAACCAACCGGACGCAATCAGCGCTAAGCAAAAGCACAAACCTAAGACACGCCGACGTTTCTGGGTAAAAATAGCCAACGATCGCGCGGGACCGGACACCCCACGGTCAACAACAGCAACCATAGCACACCGGCCAGGGGGCGTTGTTGGACAGTTGGACAGCCTGCGTGGGCCGCTTCAAGATAACCGTCTTGATGTCTGTAGCCGAAGATACTGTTAAGACTCCTCGGACGGTTCAAGCCCAGGGGGGACAATGGGAAAAGCCGATCTCAGGACCTCCCCCTGCCATGCAGCCGATTCGCACCTTTAAAGTTTCTCCCTCCCTCCCCAGCCGTCTCGAACCCCTACGGACCCTTGCCTATAATCTGCATTGGGACTGGAATACGGAAACACGGGATCTTTTCCACCGTCTTGACCCGGTCCTGTGGGAATCAACCCACCATAATCCCGTCCTGATGTTGGGCAGTATTAGTCAAACCCGACTCCATGAAGTAGCGGAGGATGAAGGGTTCCTGGCGCAAATGGATCGGGCCAGTCGCCAGTTAGACGCTTACCTCCAGGAGCGATCGTGGTATACCAAGCATCGCCATCATCCCAGCAGTCTGCGCACGCCTAATCCCCCCAAGGATTGTATTGCCTATTTCTCGGCAGAGTTTGGCCTAACGGAATGCCTACCGGTCTATTCAGGAGGCTTGGGGGTTTTGGCTGGTGATCACCTCAAGTCGGCAAGTGATTTGGGTCTGCCCCTGGTTGGCGTGGGGTTATTGTATCAAGAAGGCTACTTTGCCCAATATTTAACCCCCGACGGGTGGCAGCAGGAGCAGTATCCCATTAACGACTTCTATAATATGCCCCTGCACCTAGAGCGACATCCTGACGGGTCCGAAATTCGGATTGGGATTGATTGTCCGGGTCGCACGGTCTATGCCCGTATCTGGCGGATTCAGATTGGCACGGTGCCTCTGTATTTAATGGACACCAATATTGAGCCAAATAATCCCTATGACCACGATATTACCGATAAGCTCTATGGTGGCGATATTGATATGCGGATGCACCAGGAAATGCTCCTGGGAATTGGGGGCGTGCGGATGCTACGCGCCCTGGGTTTGCAGCCCACTGCCTATCACATGAACGAAGGCCATTCCGCGTTCCTATCCCTGGAGCGGATTCGGATTTTGATGGAGGAAGAGGGGCTGAATTTTACGGACGCGAAGCAAATCGTCCAGGCCAGTCAAATGTTTACCACCCACACGCCCGTACCGGCTGGCTTTGATCTGTTTGATGCCGATCGCGTGATGCACCACCTCGGCAGCTATGCCCATAAATTAGGGTTATCACGGGAAGAGTTTTTGTCCCTGGGTCGGGAGAATACGGGGGATTTATCTGCTCCCTTTAATATGGCCACGTTAGCGATTAAAACCGCCAGTTTTATTAACGGGGTCAGCCAACTACATGGGGAAGTCTCGCGATCGCTCTTCCGCAACCATTGGCCGGAGTTGCCCCTGAGCGAAGTCCCGATTACCTCGATTACGAATGGGGTTCATGCCCGCAGTTGCGTGTCGAAGTTCACCCAGGAATTATACGATCGCTACCTGGGTCCGAGTTGGTCCAGTGCGGGGATCGATCATTCCCTCTGGGAGCGGATTGAGACCATACCAGACGAGGAATTGTGGCGGAATCATGAACGGTGTCGTTCCGAACTGGTGGTCTTTGCCCGCGATCGCCTGTGCCATAGCTTGGCGGAGCGGGGGGCCTCTCCGATTGAAATTGCGGAAGTCCGGGAAGCCCTTGATCCGTTTGTGTTGACGATCGGCTTTGCCCGCCGCTTTGCGACCTATAAACGCGCCACCCTCTTCCTGCGAGATGTGGGTCGGCTACAACAGCTCCTTCATGCCCAAGGACGGCGAGTGCAGTTCATTATTGCGGGCAAGGCTCACCCGAAGGACGTGCCGGGTAAGGAGTTAATCCGCGATATTATCAAATTCATTCACGATGAGGGTCTGCGCCATAGCATGATCTTCATTCCCAACTACGACATTCAGGTGTCCCGCCTGTTGGTGGCGGGCTGTGATGTCTGGCTCAATACCCCGCGACGCCCCCGCGAAGCATCAGGGACTAGTGGCATGAAGGCGGCCATGAATGGGGGGTTGAACCTAAGTGTGCTGGATGGCTGGTGGGCGGAAGCGGATTATGCCAATTCAGGCTGGCCGATCGGGCGCGGTGAAGTGTATACAGACCCGGACTACCAGGATGAGGTAGAGGCCAACGCCCTCTATGAACTGTTGGAACGAGAGGTGGTGCCAACTTTCTACGATCGCGATGCCGAAGGGCTACCCCGGCGTTGGATTGCCAAAATGAAGCAGGCGATCCGGCTCAACTGTCCCCATTTCAATACGGCCCGCATGGTGGCCGAATATGCCCAACGAGCCTATTTCCCCCTGAGCGATCGCTATAGCACGATGACGGCGGATCACTATGCCCCAGCCCAGGAACTTGCCCAGTGGAAGGCCCGCATTTTTGAGCAGTGGTACAACATTCAAATCGAGGATGTGGATATTGCCGCGCCGGAGGAAATCAAGGTAAACGAACCGATCGCCGTTAAGGCACGGATTAACCTCGCGGCCTTGAGTGCCGATGACGTGCAGGTAGAACTCTATCAGGGAGTGATCAATGATGCGGGCGATATTGTCAACGGCGTCCCGGTAACCATGACCTACCAGGGGACCGATGATCAGCACCGCAGTCTCTATACGGCGGCAGTCAGCTACCATCGCAGCGGCTTGCAGGGGCTATCGCTACGGGTGCTCCCCCGGCACCAATATCTCACTACCCCCCATGAGATGGGCCTAATCCGTTGGGCCTAATCCATTGGGTCTAAGGGAGCGGCTCGTTATCTTGGGATGAGGATACCCCCGGTTCACGTCTTCCTGTACCCTAAGACCTGTACCCACCGTTACCCACTGTCAGTTCAGAGCTATGGCTGCCACATTTTCCTTTGATATTGTGAGCGACTTCGATCGCCAGGAGTTGGTGAACGCGATCGATCAAACCACGCGGGAAATTAATGCCCGCTATGATTTGAAGGACACCAAAACCACTGTCGAACTGGGGGACGATCGCATCACGGTCAATACGGATAGTGAATTTACCCTAGAGGCCATTCATGATATTTTGCGCACGAAGGCGGCCAAGCGAAATCTATCGCTGAAGATTTTTGACTTTGGCAAAATTGAGTCCGCCAGTGGGAACCGAGTTCGTCAGGAAATTATCTTGAAAAAGGGCATTAGCCAGGAAGTTGGGAAGCAAATCAGCAAACTGATTCGGGATCAATTTAAGAAGGTTCAAGCTTCAATTCAAGGTGATGCAGTGCGGGTTTCTGCCAAGTCAAAAGATGAACTACAGGCCGTTATCCAGGCGGTGAAACAAGAAGACTTTGCGATCGCGTTGCAATTTACCAATTATCGCTAGGGAGGGTCTCTTTTCCCCTGGCGGCTATCACGATAGGGCAAAGACATCGGCAAAAATTGCTTTTTCGTGGGGAAGACGCTCCGGTAACGGCGAATCATAGACCACCAAGAGGCCATTGCCTGAATCCAAATCCGTCGGTGCAAAAGTAGGAAATAGGGTCATGCCTTCGGCCTTGTCACCCTGCGATCGTAGGGGAAAATCAAAGACCCATTCCAGCCTGCCTTCCCCTTGGGAGTGGATCGTATCACCCGTTAAACCGAGGGCATCCTTGAGACGAAACAGTTGCATCATCCCCGCCAGATCCATTGTTGGCCCCGCCAAAATCAACAGGTCATCACCGTGGAAACAGAGATCCCGTATCCCTAATCCGTTGAGTTCGAGAAAATGCTTGCGATAGCGAAGGCCATTTTGCGGCACAAGCCCCAGCTGCCCCGGTGCCGTATCCTCAACCCGGAAGTCCAGCACGATCGCCCAACCGCGTAGAACGGGTCCCCGTAACCCCAGAAAGACCCGATCGCCCCGTACAGCAATACCCTCAATATCCAACCCATTTTCCTTACTGGCGATCGCGGGATTGAGAAAGGGCTTTAAGTGGATATCTGCGGCTAACACTGCCAGCAACGACTCCGCCTGCTCCCAGCCCGGTAAACAGGCGGCTACCAAGTCTGGTTTACCCCCATCGGGATGGGCACACTGCCGCTGTAAGGTTCCCCCCACCAGGGGCAGGCGGGCTAACAGATAGCGACTGGGTTCCGTCACCACGGCTGCAAGTCGCTCAATATCTTTGTCGGGATTTTTGCCCTTGGGCTTCTTGCGCTTAGTACTGTGGGACCCAACGACCCAGAGGTAATGATCGTCGTAATCAAACCCCTCAAAGTCAATTTCCGTCTCGGTAGGCCAGTCCAGTAGATCCGCAATCGCAAAGGAGTGATGATTGCCCCAAACCTGAGGAGTGCCTTTCTCAGGGAGCGCGGCGCGAATCGGGCTGAGCCGTTCGATCGTGGTGGTTTCATCCGAGCCAACCCACAGGTAGGGTTCTGGGGTCAAGACGACGGCTGACAGATCACTCACAATATCCGTCGGGTCACCATCAAACCGCAGTAACACGTGTCCAAGTAAACCACTAGAAGCCATTGCTTTTGCCTCCCAACCCATCGTGACGGCTGATACCCCCATTAAACGTCTTCATGCGCACTGGGGGAAAAGTAAACATCATGGCACTTCGCGATCGCGCTTGGCGTGACAGGGACTAGGCGTAACTCAGCAGGTTACAACCGTTCGCGATCGCCGAGATTATCCGACTTCAGCAACAGCTTCAGCTTGGAATCGCTCCCGTTCAACTGCTCAACGATCGGATCAATAATTTGGTCACACAAAGTCATAGTCGCCAGTAATGTCTCATCCAGGTTTTGGAGAAACGGATATTTGGCTAGCGTACTGTTGATCCGAAAAGCTCAATTCCTGCAAGACCAGGGCATTATGCTCCGAGCGATCGGAATTGACGATCGCGGCAGTGGCGAACCATCGTTGATGTGTTAGCCGTTGATCGCGATCGCGTTAGAATTGCACGACCTGGTACACCGTTGTTCCATTTTGGAAGACTGGCTGATAGTAAATTCCACTACAGTTGTAGTACACCATGCCATTTTGTTCGATCGTCGTACAGCCATCGGGTAGGTAGGTCACCACTGCCTTCGTCGGGGGAGCCACGACAATATACTCGTCCCCGCTGGGTTCAAAATACACCCCATCCGAGTAGAGATATTCGTCATTACCGACATAGATGGTGCTGTAGTAGGGCGGGGGATCGGCGATCGCGGCCCCAATGACGAGGCCCGTGGTCAACCCAACCCAGCCCCAACCAGGTGGAACATGGTAGCCGCCACCATACCAGCCGCCACCATACCAGTAGCCGTTATCAAAGTTGTCATCAATAAAATCCTGGCGATCGTCCACGCGATCGCCTCGGTAGTCTTGACGATTATCCTGGCGATCCGTGCGGTAATCCTGGCGTTCTCCCTGACGTTCCGTGCGGTTATCTTGGCGTTCTCCCTGGGTAGTTTGGCGATTGTCCTGGCGATCTGTGCGGTAATCCGTGCGACTATCCTGGCGTTCCGTGCGTTCCCCTTGACGATTTTGCTGCACTTGGGAGCGATCCACTGTCGAGCGATCAACCGACGAGCGATCAACTGTTGAGCGATCGACCGTCGAGCGATTCGTGGTGGTGGAACGGCTGGTCGTAGACCGGTTCACCGTTGAATAGCTGCCTGAGGGACGACTGTTGAAATTACCCCGATTTTGCGTACTCACACTGCGGCTGCTACGGGGAGACGCGCCCCCGCCCCCTCGGCTAATACTGGAGCGACTGCCCCCGCCGCCACCCCGACCTCCCCCGCCGCCGCCCCCTCGGCCACCCCCTCGCGCATAGGCATCATCCAAGGGAAATAGGCTAGCACTCAGAACGAGGGCAAATAGCAGACACAGGCTTTGGCGTAGCGATCTCGACATGGTTTTGACTCCTGTTTTTTCCGTTTTTAATCCCAATGCCAATTGCGTTTCTGAATTGCAAGGTAGTAGCGCTCTATAACCGTTGCTCTCCCCTTGGGGTGACTGTCATTGCTCGTCCTCACTCAGGTTGCCAAGGTAGCCAGTCTTCATCTAGGGCCTGCACTAGGCTAAAACAAGGCGCTTCCGGAATCAGCTTCGGATTCAGGCGACTGCTCTTCAGGAACAACTTTCTGGCATTTTGGTATTGTTTGCGGAAAATTTCATGCAGAAACCCTTGCAAACTGGGACTCGCATCCAGGTGTTCTTGAATTTGCAGACGAAAATTGGTCACCTCCCGATCCCAACCGCGAAAACAGGTTTCTCGTTCAGATTCCCAATACTGCATCTTGAGGAGGTGTTCGCACAATCGCATGAGATAGCTAGAGATCGCGTGTTTTTCACTTCTACCCAAGCTTTCAATCTGCTCAACCAGGTTCTCTAGGTCAAGCTGACCAAAATCCCGCGATCGCAATTGGGTCACCGTTTGGGCTAACCAAAGCTGATAATCAGCGTCATACAGGGAGATGGGTTGGGTGTTGACTTCCAATGGCATCCTTCCAAAACTGGTATAGTGACCAGCCAATCGTTGGTTAGCAGGCAGCCGTTAGCGGGTAACCGTTAGGGCGTTTGATGCGTACCAACCGCTGGTAGGGGTTCGATCGGGAGCATCTCGATCGCAACCGCCGCGTCCGGCGGGGTAAAGGTAAAGGTACTGGCTGGGAGTGATGGCCTGAAATTCCAATTGGAAAAATACACCGTATACTGCGGTTCACCCGGTAGCTCTTTATAGGTAATGATGGCCTTGCGCAGGAGCGGTTGGGGGTCCTGGGTAACCCAGATTTGATAGTCGCGATCGCTCCCCAGCATCAGAATCTGGTATGTGGGTTCGCGATCGACCATATTCACCCCGACAAAGATCATGTCCTGGACATCGGCCTTGAGGTTAGCGCAGGGGTCACTCGCTACCAAGTTCGACATGGGAATCGTGATGCCATAGCGGTCTTCCACCTGGGCGAGGGCAGCATCAAGGGTGGCGGGGGCAGCTTTAGTGGCGTAATACTCAAAGTTGGGCGCATAGAGCGTTACAGTCCTGCCATCATAGTAGAAGTTGGTGACCCGTTCATCCCCCACATACTCACTACGCAGGCGGTTGGGCTTTTGGACTGACAGGGTTTGATAGGCGCTGTATTGGACCTTATTGCCAAAGTCCAGCACATCGTCATAGGTGATGTCCATCTCTACAGTGAACGATCGCTGGGTCTTGAGAAAATTACAGACCTGATCGACGACTTGAGCCGTGGTTCGGAGTTCGGGGGCAGCGGGCTGGGCATCTGCGGCTGGGGTTTGGGCCAGTGCCCCGGTTGCTATCGAGATCGGCAGGGCCAGGGGCAGCAGCAGCGAAGCGATCAATACAGATCGGCGCATGGGGGTTGACAAGGTAATTTGTATATCCGCGATCGTGGCGCTTAGATTCGGTTTCCGACAAGGGGAGGACAACAAAACTTAGGACAATCTTCTTGCCCTAGTCATCCCCTCCGGCGCATCCGCCAGATGGCAACCGGGCAATTTATCCTCGCGGTAAAGGCGATATCATACGGAAGGAAACGTTAAGTTGTGTAAAGACTTTGGCTACCGCTTACGAGATCAAGAGTCGTTCTAGTCAGCCGACGGCTTGGCATAAACTCAGTCCGCTCTGGCAGGGCGGTGAGGACGTGGTGCAAGCTGGGCTGCCTCACCACCAACTGGCCCCTGCATGGCAAATCCTTCTGCTGGGGGATGGATCGCCAACCCGCCATTTACGCCTGTTGACGGGGGAACCGATCGAGGTAGATGTCATCGATATGTCGGCGATCGGTAGGAGCTACGATCAGGCTCCGGCCCTCATTGAAGCAGTGCCCGGTCCCCGCATCCGCCGCCAGGTCTGGTTACGCACGGCCTCCGGTCAACGGCTCGCCTATGCAGCTTCCTGGTGGGATGCCAGTCAGGTGGATGAGTATTTACAAAATCGATCGCTCCCGATCTGGGATAATCTCTCCCGCCTGCACTCGGAACTCTATCGCGACATCCAGGGCATTCACTACGGCCACTCCCCCAGCCTCGAAGCGGCCTTTGCTGAAACGGGTCCTTTTTGGGGACGGCACTATCTTTTCTGGCACAGTGGCCAACCCCTAACGTTGATTTATGAGGTGTTTTCGCCCTATCTGCGGAAGTATTTGGGGGCTTTGCAGATTTAGGGGCTAGGGAAGAGGGAACAGGGAACAGGGAAGAGGGAACAGGAACTTCAGGAGATCACAAATTGAATGTGGGATAGCCGTCTGAGTCTATCGAAGACTCGGCTGGTTCAGTGGCAGGCAGGATGCCTACCCCACAATTTTTTCGATCTACTGAGCCTTGGTTTTAAGGCTTGCCACTAGGGGGTATGGTGGAGTGAAGTCTGTCTGTGACTGATGTAAATCCTCCAATCTGGGTAATGCAATGGAAACGACCTCTTCCTTGGACGTGCTTATGGGTATTGTGGCGATCGCGATCGTGCTGGGGGGCCTCTTCCTCCTGCTCAGTGGGGTCAGCGGGATTGGACGGTCCTGAGGAAATGCGGTAAGAAATGCGATCGTCCCGTCTTACAATCCATACATAACGACTGAACTTTGATCTACCCGCCTTCATTCTTTTGGTGCTGACAACGATGACCCTGGCAACCGCTTACCCCTCTGCGCCTGATCTCACTGCTGATGACTATGTGGTGATTGGCCTTGCCACCTGTTTTATTCGTGAAGAGGGTGAAATCCATCCCGTCCAAGTGGCTGAACCGATTCCCTCGGCTGCCATTGAAGCGATCGTTAAAGGCATTCCCACGTCCTACCAATTGGCCTGCGGTACCCGTCTGGGGAGTATCCTGCGGGACGACACTAACGCCCAACTGCCGCCAGAGTTCCCCGCCACGGCCCAATTTTGTGATGACTTCCATGAACGCGCGATCGCTGCTGCCCGGACCTTCAAACGCCGTCCTGAAAGCCAATCCCTGATCCCGATCGGGAGCACCCGTCAGGATATGAACCACTCCCTAGAGCGCAAGCGGATTCTCAACTCCGAACGGATTGTGCGCACTGAAGATAATGTGAAACAACACGCCTATACCCACCAGGTTCTCTAGTGGTCTATCAAGCTTGATTTTGTAGGTTGGGTCAAACGCAGTGCGACCCAACAAACCGGTTGAGCGTGTGGGGTCTCGCAGACTCGACACCAGCCAACAAGTTTTTTAGACATGACAGATCACTAGTAGAGCGAGAAGTAAATTCGGCAACGTTCGTAGTGCTGGCTTGAGCCTGCAACGACTAAAGTCGTTACTCCCAACATTGCGAAACTTTAGGTTTGCTGTACTAGCCTGCTGCCCACCTCGGCGCCCAGCCTCTTTGCCCCTGCCCCCTGTCCCTAGCCTATGCACCTGACCCAATACCTCCATGTGGCCTTGTTGGTTACGGATCTGTCGCGGGCAGAAGCCTTTTACGGCAATGTTTTGGGCCTGGTTAGGGTCGATCGCCCCCTGGGCTTCCCTGGTTGCTGGTATCAACTTGGGAACGTTCAGATCCACCTGATGACCACAGGCACTCCCCACCCTCCCCTCGCTAACCCTGAGCAATGGGGGCGCAATCCCCACATTGCTTTTGCTGTGGTCGATCTGGAGACTGCAAAACAAGCCCTCTTGCAGGCAGGTGCACCCGTGCAGATGAGCGCTTCGGGACGGCCCGCCCTGTTCACCCAGGACCCAGACGGTAACATTATTGAACTCAGTCAGGGGTAGCCTGGGCTTGCCTCCCTAAAAATGGCCAAAAAAAAGCCCCCTAGGTGCTGGGGGGACTTCTGAGGTGTTCTATGTCTTTCCCTAACCTTCAGCATAGGGATGTCCGCCAATTCTTGCCTCACCAATATAACTGATCCGATCGGGTGAACTATCCGCCCTTATCCGCAAAATCACGCAGATAATACCCACCCAGATGGGCAGACGAGCAGGATAAGCGCTATGCCCTGCCCAATGACCGAGCGCTGCGGCCACCCCAAGCCCAAACCAAACCCTGGTTAGGGATCTATGCGTTCCACCACCCGCAGGCGTTGGGTGACAAACGTCATCCCCTCTGGCCGGATCAAGGTCACCGTAATCCAGCGATTGTCAGGCATAATCGGTGCACGCCCCAACTTAAAAATCCCCCCGGCTGACAAAACCTCCAAATTGGTAGGGACTGGCTCAAAAAAGTCGTTGGCTCGCACAGGTTTTTCCTGGATCGCGCCCAACAGCAAGCTGTTGCCCAGCGGCTCCTCAACAATGGCGTCAAAACTAAAGGTCTGGCCCACCTTAACCACTTCTGGCAACTTAATGGTTACCGTCGGTGGGGCATCACCAGTAGTCAGTTGGCTCTGCTCTGCCAAAATCTCCTGACGCACAATCTTATCCTGGTCGATTGCCTGACGCGATCGTAGCTGGGCCTTTAGCTGCACCTCCCGACTGGAAAGACTTTGGGTCCCCGTAATGGTGGTCACGGTTTCCGCCATGAGGGTGGAACCTTCCTGCTCCCAGTTCAGCAGTTCGGTTTGGTAGCTCAGTTGGGGATACCGTTCCCAGAGCTTTTTGAGATCTTCCTGAAGGGTGCCATAGACTAGGCCATCCGAGTTCGCAAATGCCGGACTGTAATGCCGCATCACTGCCTCAAGATCCTGACGATTAGCCGCCTCGTCAATTTCGGTCAATAGCACTTTCAGGGCATCAGGGGCTGTTTCTGCCGTTTCCGCCCGCACGGGGGCGGTAGCACCAACCCACAGCGCCGTTAGGCCCAGGGTTAAGCACAGTAGGCATCGGCGCAGAGGTAGCAACGTTGCTGGGCGGTTGTGGGCCGGAGGAAAGGTAAAAAGACGCATGGGCAATCCCGGACGATCCATGTTGAGGGTGAGATTTTCTTGATCGTAGCTATCTTGATGGTAACTAATGGTAACTGATAGTACCCGATCGCTAGGTTGGATAGTAACGGAACTCGGTGGCAATGCCTAGGGGCCGCGATCGCCCTCCTTCCCGATCGCTGGGGGTGCTGCTCCGCAAGCCATTTCCTCACTCGAACATTACAAAACACGAAGAAACAGAAGAATCTTGGATCAGCCCCCACGATTCGGCCATCACTGACCTAAGCTTAGGGAGAGAGGTCCTTGGGAGATGTATGCCTTATGCAGACTTGCCGCACTGAATCCGTCCCCCCCCCGCTGGCCGAACCCTATCCTGGGAACGATACCAAGAAACCCGCTGGAAAATGTCCTGAGAAATACAACGTGGCGACCCTCACGGCTGCCGATGTCGCTGAACTAGCCAGCCGCCTAGAGCAAGACGACTATACCAACGCCTTCGCAGGCTTAGAAGACTGGCACCTGCTCCGCAGTATTGCCTTCCAGCGGCCTGAGTTAGTGGAACCCTATATCCACCTGCTCGACCTTGAAGCCTATGATGAAGCCTAGCGGTTAATGTTTGCCAATCGCCGCATTTTGCTGGGTATTGGGGGCGGTATTGCCGCCTATAAGCTGTGTACGGTTGCCTCCACCTTGGCCCAGGCGGGGGCAGAGGTGCGAGCTATCCTGACTGATAAGGCCCAAGCCTTCGTCACGCCGCTGACCTTTGCCACCCTCTGTCGTCATCGTGCCTATACCGACGCCGACTTTTGGCAGGCCGATCGCGATCGGCCCCTGCATATCGAATTGGGAGAATGGGCGGAAGGGTTGGTCCTAGCCCCGCTGACGGCCAATACCCTGGCCAAGTTAACCTACGGGTTGGCGGATAATCTCCTTACCAATACGGTTTTGGCCTCTCGTTGTCCCATTCTGCTGGCTCCGGCCATGAACACGGATATGTGGGAGCAGGCGGTTGTCCAAAGGAACTGGCAGCAGCTCATGGCCAATCCCCGCTACCACGGGACGGAACCCGGATCGGGGCGATTAGCCTGCGATCGCGTTGGGGCCGGTCGCATGGCGGAACCGGTCATCCTCTTGGCCCATCTCCAGTCATTGCTTTATACCCAGGGACGCCGCGATCTCCAGGGTAAACGGGTCCTCATCAGCGCGGGGGGTACCCAGGAATACCTTGATCCCGTGCGCTATTTAGGCAATCCGGCAACCGGCAAGATGGGCGTGGCCTTGGCGCAAGCTGCTCTGCATCGGGGGGCAGGGGTCATTCTGGTACATGGTCCCCTATCCGGAACCGACCCCGCCGCCCTCATGGGAATGCAAACGGTGCCAGTCACCACAGCAGATGCAATGCGGCAGGCAATGCTTAGCCATTTTGCTAATGCCGATCTCATCCTGATGGCAGCAGCCGTGGCCGATTACAAACCAGCAACGTACCAGCCCCATAAACTTGCCAAACACGAGCTTCCGAATCCTCTCCCCCTGGCCCCGGTTCCCGATATTGTGGCTGAGTTGGGGGAACGCAAACAGCCCCACCAGTGCTTGGTCGGCTTCGCGGCCCAGACCGGTGAGGTGGTGCCGCCGGCCTTGATCAAATTACAGCGTAAAAACTTAGACGCGATCGTGGCCAATCCCATCGATCAACCGGAAACGGGCTTTGGCAGCAATACCAATCAGGCCGTTTTTATCCATCGGCACGGACAACAGCAGCGGATTGAACCCTGTAGCAAGTTGGATTTTGCCCATCAACTGCTGGATTTCCTCCAGAAAACGCAAAGCCACCCCCTGGGACTCGCGACAGTGGGCAATCGGGAGCGGCAGGGGGCAGACTCAATAAACGCCCCCACCTCGGAGGCGTTGCCAAAACGATCGGAGGAACCTTAAAGGTCGCCGCCCCGAGCCGCTAGGAGGAAAATCACGGCTGGACCTGCCAGCATAATCAGGGCGACAAAGGTCAGTTGCAGAATCGGCTCAATGTTGAAGCCGAAAACGTTGATCGCTGCAAGCTGAGACACGATTTCCATGTTTCCTCCTGAATAAACTGAGCAGGGATGAGGCCAAATTGATTCGCATTTAATCTTATCGAGTTGTTTGAACTCTCTTTTAAGGAAGTTTACAAAAGTATAAGTTTGTCTAGAAGCACACCAGAGGGGACCGTCGGCAATGGCAACTTGGCAATGTATTGAGCAGTGTGGGGCCTGCTGCCACCTTGATCCAGCAGCCCGTCCCGGCTTGGCTACCTACCTCAGCCCAACGGAATTGGCCCAGTATCTTGCCCTAGTGGGGGAGGATGGTTGGTGTATTCACTTTGATCCGGAGAGCCGTCAATGCCGTGTCTATGCCGATCGTCCCCGCTTCTGTCGGGTGGAGGCCCCTATCTTTCAGGAAATGTATGGCATTCAACCGGAGGCCCTGGATGACTTCGCGATCGGTTGCTGTCGGCAACAGATTCGGGGGGTATATGGTCGCCGCAGTGAAGTGATGCGACGGTTTAACCGGGCTGTCCAGTCTCCAACCTAGGTGTTTGGGTTCCTAACCGGCCAGAGGCCGATCCCACAACTGGCCAGAGGCCAATCCCACAACTGGCCAGAGGCTGATCCTACAGGAGATTTGAATCGCCATGATGGGCTACAGCGTCTGCTGCTTTGCCAATAGGGGGGCAGCTTGTAGCAGGGTTTGGGTATAAGGGTGTTGGGGTTGGGTGAAAATTGCTGTCGTGGGGCCGAGTTCCACGACTTGGCCCGCCTGCATGACGGCAATGCGATCGCATAAAAATCGCGCCACCCACAAATCATGGGTAATAAATAAATAGGTCAGATCAAACTCCTGTTTCAAACTCAACATCAGGTCCAATACCTGCGCCTGAATACTGGCATCCAGCATACTCACCGGCTCATCGCAAATTAAGAGCTTGGGTTGGGTAATCAATGCCCGCGCGATCGCCACCCGTTGTTGTTGCCCGCCGGATAAATCCCCCGGATAGCGATCGTAGAAAACCTCTGCCGGGGTTAAGCCCACCCGTGTGAGCATCTGCAATACCTGTTCCCGCGCTTGTTCCGGGGTGGCCAATTTGTGAATAAATAGCGGATCGGCAATACTTTCCCCCACGGTTAATAACGGATTTAAACAGGCATGGGGGTCCTGGAAGATCATTTGCATTTGTCGGCGCTGTTGGCGCAGCGATCGCGGCGAAAGCGTCGTTAACTCCTGCCCTAAAAACTCAATCCGACCTGCTGTTGGCGGAATCAACTGCAAAATTGTCCGGGAGAGCGTACTTTTGCCACACCCCGACTCCCCCACCAAGCCCAAAATTTCTCCTGGATACAGGTCCAAACTAATCCCATCCACCGCCCTAATCACCTGCGGGGATTTTGCCAACACCCGCTCCAAAAAACTTGGCTCAATCACATAATGTTTCTGCACCTGCTCCAGTCGCAGCAGTGGCCCTTTAGAGCCTTCGTGCCTTCGTGCCTTCGTATCTTCGGGTTGCCCTAGTTCCTCATCCTGCCTGCGCTCGTTTTCCCCCTGGTGCAGGTGTAACGCTGCCTGCAACAGCGATCGCGTATAGTCATGCTGTGGCTGGCTCAACACCGTCGCCGTTGGCCCCAGTTCCACTAATTTCCCCGCGTACATCACCGCCAAGCGATCGCAATATTCCCCCACCAGCGCCAAATCATGGGAAATCAACAACAATCCCATATCACGCTCACTGCACAGCCGCGTCAACTCCTGAAGAATCTGGGCCGATACCGTCACATCCAAACTCGTCGTCGGTTCATCCGCCACAATCAATTGGGGTTGCAACAACAAGGCCAGGGCGATCGCCACCCGTTGTCGCATCCCCCCACTAAACTCATGAGGATATTGGGTCCAACGGTTGGCCGGAATCTTCACCGCATCCAGGGTTGCCAGTGCCACGGTTTTGGCCTGCCGCTGGGACAGGTTGGGCCGGTGTGCCCGTAGGGTTTCTACGCAATGGTCCGCGATCGTCAAGACCGGATTGAGCCGGGTCATCGGGTCCTGGAACACTAGGGCAATCGCTTCCCCGCGAAACCGGCGCAGGCGATCGGGGGTGAATGCCAAGACCGACTCCCCATTGAACCGGATATCCCCGGTTATCCGTGCTTGGGGCAGTAACCGCATCACCGCCCGTCCCAACGTGGACTTGCCACAGCCCGACTCGCCCACCAACCCCAACCGTTCCCCCCGTCGCAGTGTTAGGGACACGCCATCGACGGCCCATTGCAGAGATTCATCGGTAGGGGAACCGGGCGGCCCATCAGTGTGGGGATAGGCGACGCGCAAATTTTCGATCTGGAGCAGGGGAGTATCCATCGGTGTACCCATGTAAGCAAGAGCAATTCGGAACCACCAAGACACCAAGACCACGAAGGAAGGCACCAAGGTTATCCTAAGGGTTTTGGGTCTCTCTATTTACCAATACAAAACCGGCTGAAGATCTGATCGAGGACGGATTCGGTGACCTCTTCGCCGGTGATTTCGCCGAGAGCATGGATGGCGGTGCGCAGGTCAATGCTCCAAAAGTCAAGGGGGAGGGCCGCTGCGATCGTGGCTTCTACTTGCCGTAATGCCTCCTGGGCACGGGTGAGGGCGGCGGCTTGCCGTTGGTTAATCGCTACCTCCAGGTTAGCGGCTTGCAAGCGGTCCGCCTGGATTGCGTGCAAAATCGCGGCTTCTAAACCCTCAATACCTTGTCCCTGAAGGGCTGCGGTGGCCACACGGTAGGGAATACCGTTCGCGTCGGGTAAGGGCTGATCGGGGGCCAGTTGATCAATTTTATTCACGACCAAAATCAAGGGCCGCTGGCGCACCTGCTCGTGAATCTGTCGATCGCCCTCTGTCCATCCCACCTGGGCATCGATCGTCAGTAACACCAGATCCGCCGCCTGGGCCGCTCGCTGCGATCGTGCGACCCCCAATTGCTCCACGCGATCGTCCGTTGCCCGAATCCCCGCCGTATCCAACACCTGCACGGGAATGCCGCCTACGACTAACTGGGACTCCACCACATCGCGAGTCGTGCCGGGAAGATCGGTCACAATGGCGCGATCGCTGCGACTCCAGGCATTCAGCAAGCTCGACTTGCCCACATTGGGCCGCCCCACGATCGCCACCTTCAACCCCGCGCGTAACAATTGCCCTCGCTCCGCCGTCGCCAGCAGGGCTTGAATCGTGACGCCGACCTGGTAAATTTGGGTTTGGACCCACGCCTCGTCCAGAGGGGGCAGATCTTCTTCAAAGTCAATGCGGGCTTCAATTTCCGCCAAAATATCTAAACATTGGGCACGTAATTGCTGGATAGGTTCCTGCAATTTCCCCTGAAGGCCCGCCAATGCCGCCTGGGCTGCCTGCTGGGATTGGGCACCGACGAGATCCGCCACACTCTCGGCCTGGGTTAAGTCCAAGCGACCGTTGAGAAAGGCCCGCAGGGTGAACTCCCCCGCCTGGGCCAACCGTGCCCCCTGTTCTAGGCACAACTGCAACACCTGCTGCACCGCCATAATGCCGCCATGACAGTGGAACTCCACCACATCCTCACGGGTGTAGGAGCGGGGCGCCCGCATCAGCAGTAACAACGCCTCATCCACAGGCTGCTGGGTTTGGGGATGGCGGATGTGGCCGTAGAGAACGCGATGGCTCTCCCAGACCTGCCGACCGGGGGCTTGAAACAGGGTTCGGGCGATCGCCCATGCCTGGGAACCCGATAGCCGCACGATGCCAATACTGCCTTGTTGGGGCACAATAGCGGTGGCAATAGCAGCGATCGTGTCAGTCATGGCCGCAATTAGGGGTTGTCGGGGTGTCGCTTTGGAGAAATTGGCTAAAATGTGGGGGACTGGGGCCACCGATCCCCATCAATCGGGGTAGAGAGCAAGCGGATTCTGACGACCCATCGGGCAGAGGGTAGATTGTTGCAACGCAAAGGCCAGCAATTCTGGCAATGGTTATGGCAGTTCATTGGGATGCTCCCACAACGCATCACACAGTTGTGGCCCCGTCGCATGGCCAAGGATCGGTCCCTGCGCTTGAGCCAACGTGCCGCTGACCCTTTAGACTGGGTGATTCCGGGTAAGTTGGCGGTGGGTGACTTACCACAACCCGGCGATCGGGAGCGACTCGCACAAGCCAATATCCAAGTGATCCTATCACTCACCGCCCCGATCGAAGCTGACTTACCTCCGGAGGTCGCACGGCATTTTCGCTGCGCCCGGGTTTCCTTGCCCGACAGTCGTTATGACGTCAACCTGCGGGTGGAGCGATTGGCCAAGGCTGTTGATCTGGTCCACCGCAGCCTCAGTCAACAGTTACCTATCTATGTGCATTGCCTCGCTGGAATTGAGCGATCGCCGATGGTATGCATTGCCTACCTCTGCCGCTACCACGAGCTAGACCTGTGGGAGGCGGTGAACTGGCTTAAACAGGTGCGGCCCTGTGCCTCGCCAACAATGGCGCAACTGCAAGTGGTACAGGACTTACTCCAACGGGCAGATTCAACTGTTTTCGCTCAGCGGCAGCACATCCCCACTACCCAGCCGCAACCCGTCGAGTGGTCCTGAATCAAGGCGATGGGAAGCGGCTTGCGGAAAGGCAGGAGAGCGGCTCTGGTAAACTAAGATTTACCCATCTTGAACACATCCCTAGCCGATTGCAGTTGCCCAAAGGGTTCACCACCGCAACCCAATGAGGTGTTGCATGAGGTGTGTCGTCGCTCATCTTTCGTCGTAATGACTTCAGTCGTTGACCACTGCAACTCAATGAGTAACTGCCTGGGGTATGGGTGGCCAATTGGGGTCTGGTTATCGGTTTCTGCCTGTGGGGTAAAACAGCGTTAAATGTCTCTATTTGATTGGTTTGATAATCGACGCAAGTCAGCGCCGATCAGCAAAGAACGCCAGGAACGGGAGATTGCTGACGGTCTGTGGCATAAGTGTGCGGTCTGTGGGGTCATGATCTATACCAAGGACCTGCGGGCCAATCAGTTGGTCTGTCCGGAGTGCGGTCACCACCACCCAGTTTTCAGCGATGAACGGATTCACCAACTCATTGATGCGGAAACTTGGGTCGCCATTGACGAAATGTTGGCCCCGGTCGATCCTCTGCGGTTCCGTGATCGTAAGGCTTATAGCGATCGTATTGTCGAAACCCAGGCCAAAATCAACCTCAAGGATGCCGTCCAGACAGGGCTAGGACAATTGGATGGTTTGCCCGTTGCCCTAGGGGTAATGGATTTTCGGTTTATGGGGGGCAGCATGGGGTCCGTGGTGGGGGAAAAGCTCACCCGGCTGATTGAGCGGGCTACGGCAGAGCAGATTCCGGTGGTCATTGTTTGCGCGTCTGGTGGGGCACGGATGCAAGAAGGCATGCTCAGCCTAATGCAAATGGCCAAGATCTCTGCCGCCCTCGATCGTCATCGAGCTGCCCAACAACTCTACCTACCGGTTCTTACCCATCCCACCACGGGGGGTGTTACGGCTAGTTTTGCTATGCTGGGTGATATTATCCTGGCTGAGCCTAATGCCACCATTGGTTTTGCCGGACGGCGGGTCATCGAACAAACCCTGCGGGAAAAACTGCCCGATAATTTCCAGACTTCGGAATACCTCCAACAACATGGCTTTATTGATGTGATCGTGCCCCGGACCCAGCTCAAACCAACCCTAGCCCAACTCATCCGACTCCATCAGCCGCCCCAAAGCCTCCTCCCGCCCGCTCCCTTCTCCCTAGATCATGCCCAGCCGCGTCAGCCAACCAGTTCAGAAGTCAGTCTGTGAGGCGAGGTGGTCGTCAACCACCCCCATTTCAGTAGCCGTTCCCCAGGGGATTCCAGAAGCAAACGCTGAAAGTGGCAGCATCAATGGCATGATAGTTTTCATTAAGAAACACTGATTCATCGCGACGATCGCCCACGGTTCCCTTCAGTTTGGCTTGGTCCCAGGCTCAGGGGTTCGGTTTGAGAGCGTCTGGTTCCGAAGGCTAACGGTAATGATGACAGTGCGATTCGAGTCAATTTAGCGTTTATCTGTGCTGCAATTTTGAGGAAATCATGCTGAGGAGATTCATTTGGCTGGCTGTGGTCACAGTATGCCTAACCCTACAACTGTTTGTGGGCACGGCTGCTGCGGCTGAACTCGACGAAGCGACCCGGACAATCCCCCTCAATGACAAGGGGGATACGATCACGCTGAGTCTCAAGCAAGTAAAGGAAGGCAAATTACTTTTCAATAATGCCTGTGGTCAATGTCATCTGACTGGTGGCACCAAAACGGACCCCAACATTAACCTCGATGAGAAATCCCTATCGCTGGCCACGCCAGCCCGTAATAACATTGAGGGTTTGGTCGATTTCTTAAAAAATCCGACAACCTTTGATGGCGAAACGGAAATTTGGGAAATTCACCCCAGTATTCGCAGCCGTGATATCTTCCCGGAAATGCGGAATCTGAGTGAGGACGATTTGGTCGCGATCGCGGGCCACATTCTGATCCAACCCAAGATTGTCGGTGATGCCTGGGGTGGCGGCAAAGCCTATCGCTAAGGCTTGCGGACGCGATCCAGACTTGAACCCGTAGGTTAGGCATCCTTACCTGCCTTTTAAGCACTGTTTTAACGACTTGCCTTTTAAGCATTGTTTTAACGACTTGCCTTTTGAGCATTGTTTTAAGGGCACTTCGATTAATCTGGGAGGGGGGCAGTGGAACTGCCCCAACCGGTGAGATAACGTTGCTTGGGAGCGCAGGATGGGTATTTTTCGAGGTGCTCTTAACTGAAGTTGCCGTTTCGGCATTACTTCAAACTGTGGGTTCGACGGAACTTAACACAGAGTTGATGATCCTAGGGTGAGAGCGTCCCTGTTCTCACCAAATTTTTTTTATCTCAGCTTGAATTTGCACTAAAAGGAAAGGGAATATCCATGCAACGTCAGTGCGTTTCGACGGGCATCATACGGCGACTCTGCCTAATGATTTTGTTGGTCTGTATCGGTTGGGCGATCGCCAGCCCGTCAGCCCTTGCTGTTGATGATATCTACATCAGAAAATATTTGAAAGTCACGGATAGCATCGACCTCCCCTACAACCAAGCCGGTGAGACCAAATCCTTTACTGCGGCTGATCTCTCCGAGGGGAAGGCCCTGTTTAAGGAGCACTGCATTCTCTGTCATCCTGGCGGGACAACACGACCCAATCCGCCGATCTCCCTGTCCCTTGAGGCCCTGCGCGGCGCGACTCCCCCCCGTGATAACATCAGCAACCTCGTGGCCTTCTCGCGGGAACCCATGAGTTATGATGGCACCGACATTGAGTTTATTTGTCGGCAAGTATCCGAGCAGTGGCTCTCGTCAACGCAAATGGAACAATTATCCGCCTTCATTTTACGGGCAGCCCAGGTTGCGCCCCTTTGGGGGGAGGAGGCCCGTTCCCTCGATCGCTAACTCCCTAGCGGCACTGTTGTTGTTGTTCTGTCAGCTTGGCCTGAAGGCTGGCGGGGGCACCCAGGGCGGCCCGATCGTAGAGGCGATCGAATTCCCGTTGGTAATGGGCCGCGACGATCGGGCTATTGACCACCAGGAGGGTTTCATCATTCTGCTGATTCGCTGCTGCACTCCAGTTATGGGACCCCGTGATCACCGTCTGGCGATCCAGAACTGCGAATTTATGATGCAGAAGATCGCCAGGGGCTAATTGGGGCACCCCAACCGTTGTCAGCGGAGGGGACCAGGGACGGTTACCCGCCTCGTACCGACAATTCTCAGCCAGGGCAATGCCTAACATATCCAACCCCTCACTATAGGAGCGGAACGCAAACCCCGAATCGATCAGGGCGCGAATGGTCGCCCCCCGTCCCCGCTGGTGCTCGAGGGTATTGGCTAAGGCTTGCTCGGAAAATACAAAAAGGGCCAGGTCAATGTGTTGCCGAGCCGTGGTAAGGGTTTCGGCAATAAAGCCATTGCTACTGGCAGCCCAGGGAGTTTTGCGCCCAGTGGGGGAGAACTTCACACTCAGGCGGGCCGTGCCAACGGTAACGGTCTGCACCGGTCGGGGTGGCTTTTGTACCCCAAATTTGCTATCGGGTTTACCGCCAGGACCATCCCCCCACATGAGGTTAAACTCCTGCGTCAGGATGGCAGCCAGTTGAGGGCTACTGAGCAGCAGTAGGTTGTTGGCATTGCCCCGACTCTCTGGCGGTTGGAAATCCCCGTGGACATCACTCATGGTGAAGTTGGCGGAGGTGATAATGACCTTTTGAGCATCAACAACAATAAACTTGTGGTGCATGAGGCCACTGCCTTTGGAACCATCGGCGGTATCGTCAAGCATCGGGACCCCGCCCTGGCGCAACATGATCAGGGTATCCCGTTCAGCAATCTCGGCGGGGCTGAGTTGGCCATCCCGGTTTTGGTCCACCAGGGTGAAAAATTCGCGGTAGCGGTTGCGTTCCCGTTCGGTAAGGCTGGCAACTTCGGTGGGGCTAAGTTCGCTCCAGGGACGGCTATAAGTGTTTTCCAAAATCACCCGCACCTGGACCCCGGCTTGGTGACGATCGACGAGGGCCGCCGCAATCCGAGGGAGGCGCAATTCTTGAACGGCAACCTCCACCCGTGTGCGGGCCGCCGCGATCGTCTCTACCATGATTTGTTCAAGATCATCGCCAAGGCGCTGTTGCTGGCGATAGGGATCGGTATAGGCGGCACTGGCTGCTTGGTTGAAATAAGCTTGGATCTGGGGATCTTGGGGCAGGGGCGCGATCGTGTCTACCTTCGATTCAACCCGTTGACAGGCGGCGAGCGTGAGGAGGAGCAAACCGAGAGAGAACGGCTGCCACCCAGGGAACGATCGCCATAAACCAGTCACAACAGATATTGCCAATATTCTCCATCGTGCTGCCTGGTGAGTCCTAAGGTGGGCAAGCGGTATCGGTTCAGGTTGCATGGCGATCACCCCAAAGTAGCCTGGGCCAACACCTGTGATGAGTTGGTGCGGGAGCTATCCCTTTCTACTCCCGTCCCGTCACGGCTAGGCGCTGCCTGTTCTGAGTATGCCCATCACTGCGGCAAAGTATGCAGGTGGCTCAGTTAACGTGCCTTAGAACGACGTTGTTCGCGCCACGATCGCAACAGCGCGATCGCCAACATAATCACGGTTAGGGGAATGACGAATAACATCAAAATACTGCTGAATAGGGGTAGGGTGGCATGGTTGGCGGAAGCGAGAATGAGATAGGCTGTATAGGCGATGTAATAGCCTAGGAAAAGCAGGCCCTCCCAACGGGAAACAGTTTTACCCGTCACGAAGATAGGTAAACAGACAACTGCCACGGCAATCATGACAGGAATATCGAAGTTGATGGCGGCGGGCGACACCCCCATACCATTCGGGGAGACGGCGGCGGCAAGGCCCAACACAGCCAGCATGTTGAAAATATTACTGCCAACCACATTCCCGACGGCAATATCTTGTTCACCGCGAATACTCGCCACAATAGAACTAGCCAGTTCTGGTAGCGAAGTCCCGATCGCGACGATCGTCAGGCCAATGACCAACTGATCAACGCCGATCGCCTCAGCGATGGTGACGGCTCCCTGAACTAACAAACTTGATCCCCCCACCAACAACCCCAGGCTGATGGCCACTAACCCGATATTCTTAAGGCTAGCCCGCCGCGATCGTGCCCGTTGGTTAGTCGCTTCAGTCGCTTCCTCCAACAAGCCGTCGGGGAGTTCCGCCTGATCATCCCGACCACTGAGAATCAGAAATAGGGTATAGGCCAGTACCCCAATAAACAGGATCAGACCGTCTACGCGACCAATGACACCATCCAGGCTAAACAGGAAGACTAGGAGGGATACCCCGATCATAATCGGCACATCCAGCCGGATGAGTTGGTTCGGAACCATCATGGGCGCAATCATCGCCGACACGCCCAAAATCAGCAGGACATTACAGATGTTACTGCCCACCACATTCCCCAGGGCGATATCCGCCTGTCCGGCCAAACTCGACTGAATGCTCACCGCTGCTTCTGGGGCACTGGTCCCATAGGCCACGATCGTCAGACCAATAATCAGGGGGCGCATCCCCCACGCGATCGCAATCCGCGATGCTCCACGCACGAGGAGTTCTGCCCCCACCACTAGCAAGACAAGACCCAGCACAATATAGGCAATCGCAGTGATCGGCATGGCGGTAGCACAACAAACAGGATGCCTTGATTGTAACGGAGGGGGGGATCTACCTTGGATAGGCGACGAGCAAGAGGGACGATCGGGCATTTAGCCAGTAGCTGCTATCACTGAGCGGCAATGCCTCATCGGGGGGAGCAAAGTCATGGGGCGGGGCCAGGGACGTATCCACAATCCGGCACCAGCGCTGAGCATCTGGTGGGGTGGGCAAAGCAAAGCTTTTCCCGTTTTTGTCCGCATTAAAAATGAGATGGAGATGTTCGTTCTCCGTGGGATGGTGCAGGCTAAAGGCGAGCGATCGGGATTCCGGTTGCCAATCAGGCTTGAATAGCTCAGTGCCATGCCAGATAATATGGGGGTGAAGATTTGGGTGGGTAACGGCTAACAAGGTTTCCTGCTGGAAAATTTTGAGGGATTGGATAAAGCGAATCAGACCTTGGGTAAAGCGTAACAATTCGCCTTCCTCGGACACCCGTCGCCAGTCAAACCAACTGAGTTCATTGTCCTGGCAGTAGGCGTTATTGTTGCCCTGTTGACTATGGCCGACTTCATCGCCCATCAAGAGCATGGGGGTGCCCTGGGAGGTTAACAGGATGGTGAGGAAATTCTTACTCTGCTGTAACCGCAGTTTGTTGATATTGCCGTCGCCCGTCGGCCCTTCAACCCCACAGTTCCAACTGTAGTTGTCGTTCGCGCCATCCCGGTTATTTTCCCGATTGGCTTCGTTGTGTTTTTGGTTGTAGGAAACTAAATCCCGCAGGGTAAAGCCATCGTGGCAGGTAATGAAATTAATGCTGCGGTTGGGTTCACGATCGGGGTCTTTATAGATATCCGGACTGCCTAATACCCGTGCGGCAAATTTGCCGACCATATTGGCATCCCCCCGGACAAATTGCCGGACATCATCGCGATAGGGACCATTCCATTCGGCAAAGCGATCGCCAATAAAGGACCCCACCTGATATAACCCCCCCGCATCCCAAGCTTCCGCAATAATCTTGGTGCCCGCGAGGACGGGATCAGACTCGATCGACCAGAGAATCGGCGGATCTTCCAAAGGCGTCCCATCCGCTGCACGGGACAGAGCCGAAGCCAGATCAAACCGGAAGCCATCCACATGCATCTCAGCCACCCAGTAACGCAAACAGTCGAGGATGAGATGGCCCGGAACCGAGTGATTAGCTTTGAAGGTATTGCCGCAACCACTGTAGTTGAGGTAGTGGGCAGGGTTCTTGGGATCGAGCATGTAATAGCTGGAGTTAGCAAGGCCCCGGAAGGAGAGGGTGGGTCCCCGCTCATTGCCCTCCGCCGTGTGGTTAAACACCACATCCAGGATTACTTCAATCCCCGCCTTGTGCAGGGCCTTGACCATATCGCGAAACTCATTCAAGGGACCCAGGGGATCAAGGTGGGAACTATAGCCCCGATGGGGGGCAAAAAAGGCCATTGTGCTATAGCCCCAGTAGTTTTCCAGCCCCGGTTGGGCATCCTGGTGATCAAATTGGTGGATGGGTAGGAGTTCAACGGCGGTAATCCCCAACTGCTTCAAGTGGGGAATTTTGGCTTGTAACCCGGCATAGGTGCCCCGGAGCGAGGGCGCTAGGCCACAACTGGGGTGGCGTGTGAACCCCCCCACGTGTATCTCGTAGATGATGGTGGACGAATAGGGGATATGGAGTGGGACATCCCCTTCCCAGTTATAGGCACTGGAATCCACGACGACACTACGCAGGGCTTGGGCAATGTTGTTATTGCCAGGATGAATGGCGGCTTCACGGCTGTAGTTCCGCCAGCCCACCACTGCACGGGCGTAGGGGTCAAGCAGCACTTTTTCACTATCGAAGCGAAGGCCCTTTTCAGGGGCATAGGGTCCCTCAACGCGATAGGCGTAGACCTGGCCTGGCTTGAGACCCCGGATAAACACGTGCCAATAATGAAAGGTGCGGTGAACTTTAGGGTCAAGATGAATGACCCGATCGGCACGGGGGGCATCCGGATCGTCAAATAACAATAACGAAACCCCGGTCGCGCCCCTGGCAAAAATGCTGAAATTGACCCCTAGGGGAGTTACCTTTGCGCCGAGGGGAAAACTGCGACCGGGTAAGATAGACGTGTCCATAGATACCACCTGAGCAACCTAAGCCTGAAGCAACTGAAAATCTAATTGACTAAGTTCTGGGCACCTCGATTAATTTGGAATCGGGGCAGTTCAACTGTCCAAATCGATGGGATTACGTTGCTTGTGAGCGCAAGATTTGTATTTTTCGAGGTACCCTTCGATAAACTTAATCAAGTATTAACAAATTAAGCTCTAAAAACTGCCACTAAGATATGGCACCTGGAACTTAAAAATCGACGCGATCGGGGGGCTACAGTGCTTATTTTAAGCTGGGGAATTGCATCCTAGCGATCACGAATTGTAAAGCCTTGTTTCTGACGTTGCATATTCGCAACGTCTACTTGAAAGTTAACGGTATCTTCCCAAGTTGAGGGGGTATGGGGGGGGGGCGGCAGGTTTTACGGTGAGTGTCCAGTGGCCAGGTTGTACGGTCCAAAAGTACGATCGTCCGGTTTGCCTTGCCAACTTTTTCCCATTGAGCCACCATTCCACCTCGGTATCTGGCCGGGTGGTGAGGGTAAATTCCAGACGTTGGCTGGGGCGATTCCCCTTTGGGGACGCTGCGCGAACGGGGGTTGTTGCTGGAGAATCGGTCTCATTTTCGGCGGGATGTAGGATAAAGCGATCGCCCGTCTGGGGAAAGGCAATTTGAGGTCCCCGAATGGTTGCTTGGGTTGTTTGGGTGGGATTGGTTGTTTGGGTGGGATTGGTGGGATGGGATTGGTTGTTTGGGTAGGTGGGGCGTAGCCAAGCTGGAACTTCCCGCTGGGCTAGCCATTCGTGATATTCGGGGGGTAATACCCATTGATAGTGATTGGGCTGGCCGGGAATCGGTTTTAGGAAAGGATCGGGTTGACGGTCATAGGCGGCGAGATCCGTGGGGAAGAGATATTCCCTGACGACGATCGGACAAGCAGGTGTTGGCTGTGCCCCGGAAATGGCACAAATGGATCGCGGCACTAATCCCTGGGGTGGCTCAAAGGCTTCGGGGTCCTGCTGTTCATGCAAATGCAACATGATGCGTTGCCATAAGGGTGCAGCCCCCGTCACCCCCGACACCGTGCGCATCGCCGAGCCATCAAAATTCCCCACCCAGGTCGCTACCGTGTAGTCCCGGCTAAACCCCACTGTCCAGGTATCGCGAAAATCCGAGGAAGTCCCCGTCTTCACCGCCGCCGCGAAGGGTAAATCCAACACCGACGCCACCCCAAACGCTCCCGCCCGTGCATAGCGATCACTCAACATATCCCGCACCAATTCCCACGCCGCCCGCTCCCTTTGTGCATCTGGGTGCCTGGGTGTCTGGGTGGTGATCGGCTCAAGTCCCGGTTGCTCACCCATCCATCCCCGCAGCGCGATCGCCGCCCCTCCCCGTGCCAAGGTCACATAGGCCCGCGCCAACTCCCAAAGGCTCACCTCCCCCGCCCCCAAGGCTAGCCCTAGCCCGTAATACTCTGGCGATCGCGTCAAATGCACAAACCCCAAGTCCTGCAAGCGATCGCGAAAGACAGTCACTCCCACCCGCTCTAACACTCGCACCGCCGGGATATTGAGCGAATTCGCCAACGCCGATCGCACCCGCACGGGACCCTGGAACGTCTCACTGTAATCCGTCGGGCTATAAAGCTGTGCCCCCGGAATCGCATAATGGGTCGGCACATCCGCCAGGATTGTATTCGGCACGATCACCCCCTGCGCTAGGGCCAATTGATATAAAAACGGCTTCAGCGTTGACCCCGGTTGCCGCAAGGCTTGCACCCCATCATTACGTCCTAGATCATCAGTATCAAAATAGTTGGGCGACCCGACATAGGCCAGGATGTCCCCCGTATGGTTATCAATGACAATCGCGGCGGCATGGCGCACATTCTGGGGAGCGAGACCCTGTACTAACTGCTGCATCTGGGTTTCAACGAATTCCTGGAGCGGACGATCGAGGGTGGTTCGAATCACGCCAGAGCCATTCCGATCGAGACTGGCTTCAATCTGATCAGCGACCCAAAAGAGAAAATGGGGGGCGGCCAGGATGCCCTGCTGGCGATCGTGGAGACGAATCGTTTCAACATAGGCGTGGTCGGCCTCAAGCGCCGTAATTTTGCCCGTTGCCACTAGGCGATCGAGGACATAACGTTGCCGCTGTTTCAGTTGTGGCCAATAAACGTAGGGGTTGAGTACCGTTGGATCATTGGGCAGGGCGGCTAACAGACTGGCTTGGGCCAAATTCAGATCGGCTGCGGGTAAACCTAAGTACAAACGGGCAGCGGCTGCCACGCCATAAACATTCCCCCCCATCGGCAGGCGATTAATATAGGCGTGCAAAATTTCATCCCGGTTCATGCCTGCGGCTAATCGCCACGCGATCCAGATTTCCTGGAGTTTGCCCACCGGGGTGCGGGGAGTTGGGTGGACCATGCGGGCCAGTTGCATCGTAATCGTCGAGGCCCCGCTGACAATCCGCTGTGCCTGGATAGCCTGGACGATCGCCCGTGCCAGTGCCCTGAGATCCACCGGACCATGTTGATAAAAGTCGCTATCTTCGGCGGCCAGAATCGCCTGAATAAATTGGGGAGAAACCTGATCGAGGGCAACGCCCATTGTATGGTCCTGATCGCGACTAAGGAGGGTCCCCAGGGGCAGACCGTTACGATCACGCAAGACCCATGCCTGAGGGTCCTGGGCTATGTCGCTTGCCCGGATCGGGATCAGGTAGGGGACCCCCCGCACGATGACCATCCCTAGGGTCAGGCCACCCAGGCTGAGACGGAGCCACCGGGGCCACGATCGCACCCACCCGGTTAACTGAAGGCAGCGATCGACAACTGGCGTGATTAGCGGGGAAAGAAAAAGCTTAGCCACTTGCGCAACTGTCCCGGAAGTCAATGACCAAAACTGCTGAAAGCTACGGACGAGGGCAGCATCGATCAGGACTCTTGTAAAAGTGAACCCGTAGACAAACCCATCCGGATCGTCGCCAGCAACACTGAAAACATCAAGTGCAGCTACCCCAGGTGCTTCTATGGAAATCCTCGCTTTTGGCCATATCGTTGGCACACACCCCCAGCAACCCTTGGCTACGCCCGATCGTCACCCGTCCCTATCCACGGCTAGCCAACCGCAACACCCGCGAGCCATCACGACCGACTGCCCCCCTCCGGAGACCGCTACCCCTATGGTTAAGCCTAGCTCTACGTTGACCAATCCGATCACGGTTGTGGTCCTACCCCTATTTTGACCGATCGCAATCCAGTCCGGCTGTTTGCTGGTTACGGTCGTGGTGACTAGCTAGCGGCGATCACGATCGCCACTCCATCAATACCGCTATCGGGATCAGGAGAAGCCATGCGTTACGCCCCCGCTTCCCCTGTGTCCTAACAGATTTCTCCTGTGAGTCAGTGAGTCAGGAGAGAACAGCGATGCCCGGTGAACGCCGGGCCTTTTTTGGGCCGACTGAATTCTCCTAATTGATTGCAGTTTAGCGGCCAGTAACTAACCCCCGGCTACCGCTGGCACAATGCTGACCTCATCCCCGTCATTTAATGAGGTTGCAATGCCATCCAAAAAGCGAATGTCTTCGCTATTCACATAGATATTCAAAAATCGGCGCGGTTTACCAGCTTCATCACAAATCCGTGCCTTAATGCCGGGGCAATGACTCTCTAAAGAGTCCAGCAATTCCGCTACACTGGCCCCGCTACAGTCAACTGTAGCCTGGTTATTCGTGAAATTTTGCAGGGGTGTTGGAATCAGAACTTTAACAGCCATAGGAATCGAATCTTGAACTCAAACACTTAAATGCAAACAATAGAGAAGAAGGGGGGCACGGCCCCCCACGGTAACCCACTGTACTCAGGTTAGACCAAAACTTGCTGCCACTCCAGCCGATCGAGGGTGCGAGCACGTTCGAGGGCACGCTCGAAACTTTCCAACTTAGGCTCGATCGTCAGGGGTTCGCCAATATAGCCCTGGACCGCTTCCTGGGTCTTGAGGCCATTGCCGGTAATAAAGGCGACGGTGGTTTCATCCGGATCGATTTTGCCGGCTTCCACCAGTTTCTTCAGGACCGCGATCGTTGTCCCACCTGCGGTTTCGGTAAAGATCCCCTCGGTTTCCGCTAGCAGCTTAATCCCGTCAACAATTTCGGCATCCGTTACCGACTCGATCACGCCGTTGGTCTTTTGGGCCTGCTCCACGGCGTATATCCCATCAGCCGGATTCCCGATCGCGATCGACTTGGCGATCGTGCTGGGTTTAACCGGGGTAATAAAGTCGCGACCATCCCGCCATGCCTGGGCAATGGGTGAACAGCCTTCCGCCTGGGCACCGCTGCACCGCACTGCTTTCTCTTCGACCAAACCCACCTTGATCAGTTCTTGGAAACCCTTATAAATCTTGGTGTAAAGGGACCCAGAGGCGAGGGGCGCAACGATGTGATCGGGCAGTTGCCACCCCAGTTGTTCCGCCACTTCATAGCCCAGGGTCTTTGAACCTTCCGAGTAGTAGGGCCGCAGGTTGATGTTGACAAAGCCCCAACCGTGGGTATTGGCCACCTCGGAACACAGGCGGTTAACCTGATCGTAATTGCCCTGCACGGCCATCACTGTGGGACCGTAGATCAGCGTCCCCAGGACTTTCCCCGCTTCCAGATCCGCTGGGATGAACACGCAGCAGTCTAACCCGGCATGGGCCGCGATCGCTGCCGTCGAATTCGCCAAATTCCCCGTACTGGCGCAGGATACCGTGGTGAAGCCCAATTCCCGCGCCCGTGTTAGCGCTACGGACACCACCCGATCCTTGAAACTGAGGGTGGGCATATTAACAGCGTCGTTTTTGAGATAAAGCTTTTTCAGCCCCAGGCGACGGGCAAGGCGTTGGGCCTGGACAAGGGGGGTCATGCCTGTGCCGACATCGATCGGGGTATCGGTTTCTACGGGCAGGAAGGGCCGATAGCGCCAGATCGAGTTAGGACCCGCTTGAATCGTTTCCCGCGTGACCACCTGCCGTAACCGCGCATAGTCATAGGTCACTTCTAGGGGACCAAAGCACAGTTCACATACGTGGATCGCTTTGGCTTCATATTCAGCACCACACTCCTTACAGCGTAACCCTTCAAAATAGGCAGTCCGATGGGTGTGGGCAGGGCGGGCAACGGCTTGGGTCATGACTAGGGGTTCCTTTGACGCGTCAACTGGGGAATCGTGAACCGGAAATAATCTCGCAATGCTTTATCTCGGTTTGGATGCTAGCACACCTCCAGATCCCTCGTCAAATATACCCGACTATTTTTATCGGAATTTGGATATTCATGGCCAATCCCCCGACACTGGCTGAGGGTAACGCTCGGCCCTTAGTGATTTGTCAAACTTAGTCTGGGTAGATTAGGTCAAACGCAGTGCGACTCAACAAGGTTAGCCAGTGGGTTGGGTCTTGCAGGCTGGACACCAACCGACAACCTATGGCTTGAGCCAGAACAGATGACTAGTACAGTAAACATTAAAGTTTTGCAACGTTGGTAGTAACGACTTGAGGCGTTGCAGGCTAAAGCCTGAACTACAAACGTTGCGTAATCAATTATGCGCTGCACTAATACTGTGTGCACTAGTACTGTGTCAAGCTTCAGATGAGAGCCGCTCTCGACTAGCTCAGCCCGAACGACCCACCCTGAGCCTGTCGAAGGGTCTTAGCACCTATCTGCGACCCGACAACCCCTCATTTTCAACAGGACAATCTACTAGGGGACTGTTACCGAATGCAGCAGGCGATCGATGATGCCCTGGGCCTTGCGTCCCCCAGCGGGGATAAGGCGATGGGCCAGCACGTAGGGGGCCAAGAACTTCACGTCATCCGGCAGGGCAAACTCACGGCCCGCCAAAAAAGCCAATGCCTGGGTCGATCGCTGCAAGGCTACGGCCCCACGGGGACTTACCCCCAGGGTAATTTCCTCATCCTCCCGTGTCGATCGCACCAAGTTGAGGATATATTGCTGCACACTTTCTTCGACCTTGACCTGGCGTACCGCCTGTTGCAATGCTTCGACTTCCTCCAGGGTGATGCAGGGGGTGAGGTCCTCAACGGTGACGCCCGCCTGCCAATGCTTTAACATTTCTAGCTCTTCGGCTTCGGTGGGATAGCCCAAGGACAGGGAGAGCATAAAGCGATCCATTTGGGCCTCTGGGAGGGGGAAGGTACCCTGGTATTCGATCGGGTTTTGGGTAGCAATCACAAAAAAAGGATGGGGCACTCGTCGTGAAACCCCATCGACCGTCACCTGTTGTTCTTCCATCACCTCCAGCAGCGCCGATTGGGTGCGGGGAGTCGCTCGGTTGATTTCATCCGCCAGGAGCACATTGGTGAAAATTGGCCCTGGTAAAAACTTAAACTCGCCACTCTGCTGGTTCCAAACATTGGTCCCGGTCATATCCGTCGGCAAGAGATCAGGGGTACATTGAATGCGTTGGAACTTGCCCGCGATCGACTTGGCCAGGGACTTCGCCAACAGGGTTTTCCCGACCCCTGGGACATCCTCCAGCAAGGCGTGCCCCCCTGACAGGAGCGCTACCAGCACCAAGCGAATCGAATCAGCCTTGCCAACGATCGTGCGGTTCAGGTTCGCCGTCAGTTGCTCAATGCGCTCTCTCATAGGAAATTTGATCCCGAAAATCAACAACAAATAATCCACAAGAAACCCGCCAGCCAGAAACCGCCGATGCGAACCAGCTCAGGTGCGGGTGGAACTCTGGCAGGGCCGACAGAGTTCCAGGTGGGCATCACGGCAACCCCCATCCCCCCATTCAGCCCGATCAGGCCGCTGGCCCCAGCAGCATCGCCCGAGCCGCTTGACAATCCGCATGAATCTGAGCACTCAGATCCGCCACACTGCCAAAGCGTTGCTCTGGACGCAGGAATGCCTCTAGGTCTACCCGCAGGGTTTGGCCATAGAGATCCCCAGACCAATCTAACAAATGCACCTCGATCGTTTGTTGCTGACCGTCTATGGTTGGTCGGCACCCAATATTCATCACCCCTGCCTGCCGCTGGGCTTGGGGCAATGGCTCCCCGATCGCCGTCGCCGGACACACCCAAACGCTGTAAACCCCCCACCGGGGTAAGAACTTGGTGGTATCGACTTGAAGATTGGCCGTCGGGAACCCCAGGGTTCGCCCCAGTTGCTGGCCCGGAACCACCCTACCCCACAGATGATAGGGTCGCCCCAGTAAACGGTTAGCCTGAGGAATATCGCCCGCCTCTAGGGCTGTCCGAATCATGGAGCTACTGATGCGCTGCTCCTGGGAGGTTTGGTTCGGCACGATTGTCACGCTCACGCCATACTTAGCCGCCAATTGACGCAGATCCAGGGCTGTCCCCGCCCGCTGACACCCAAAGCGAAAATCTTCACCAACGCTAATATGGCGGGCCTGGAGGTGCTGGATCAAAATCGTTTCCACAAAATCCGCTGGCGCAAGGCTGGCGAGGTGGCGATCGAAGGGCAACAGCACCAGTTGGGCCACCCCCAGTGCTTGCAACAACAGGCGTTTTTCCGCTAATGGGGTGAGCAAAGGCCGATCGATCTGGCTAAAAAAGGCTTGGGGATGGGGATCAAAGGTAACCACGGTTGGATAGGACTGAGGGACGATCGCCCCCTGGCCATCGTTGACCGGATTCCAGTCCGGCGCTACACCGAGGGTTAGCCCCACATCTTCATTCACCGCCGTCGTTTGGCGTAGGGGCTGTCGGGGCAAAACGGGGCGGATCACCTGACAATGCCCACGGTGAACGCCATCGAAATTCCCAAGAGCGATCGCCGTCGGCGTTAAAATCGTAGTCAGTGACGCAGTAACCCACACGCTTTACAGTTTGACACAAATGGAAGGCACTGCTCAGGAGGTTTCAACCGTTAGCCGCTCGGTCTGCGGGTGTACCGCCGCGCGTGAGGGGGCTAACCGGATCTCCAGCCCTTCCCGTGCCATCAAAGTATTCGGGAAATGTTTCGCCGCCAGATGGCCAACCCGATCCAGGAACTCATCATTATGAAGGGGATCATGGTGGAAGATAATTAACTGCTCCACCTGGGCGGCCTCTGCTACCCGAATGGCCTCCTGCCAAGTGGAATGCCCCCAACCGACCTTGCTGGTTTTTTCCGAGTAGTATTCTTCATCGGTATAGGTGGCATCGTAGATCAGGACATCGGCACGACGGGCCAGCTTGATCACATTCTCATCCAATAGGTTAGGGAAATGTTCGGTATCTGTGGCATAGGCCACCGCATGATCGCGCCAGTTGATCCGATAGCCGACGGCTTCACCAGGATGATTCAGGAGGGCACTTTCCACCCGCACATCATCAATCTGAATGGTTTCGCCCACGTCAATATCGTGGAATTGCAACTCTGCCCCCATCGCCCGCAGGGGCACGGGAAAATTGGGGTGTAACATCTGATCAATCAGGCGTTGCTCGATCGTGACGTTATTGGGAGCCTTCGCCCCGTAGATATGGAAGCGATTGCCCTTGATAAAGGCAGGAACAAAGAAGGGAAAACCCTGAATGTGGTCCCAGTGGGAGTGGGTAAAGAACATATGCGCTTCCACGGGCATCTGCCGCAGTAATTCCTGGCCGAGAACCCGTAACCCGGTTCCCCCGTCAAAAATCAAGCGATGCCCCCCAACGCGCATTTCCACACAGGGGGTGTTACCACCGTAACGAACTGTCTCAGGACCTGGACAGGGTATACTCCCCCTGACGCCCCAGAAGTGAACTGAGAAGTGATCTCGCATGTCAATCATGGGTGTTATTGCAGGATTTCCTCAGGGCTTGGTTGCAAAGCTCATTATTATCCTCACTCGCCAAACCTGGGATGTAGATCGCGGATCAGATCCGTCTGAATAGCGATGAAGACTGTCTCTGGAGCTTCCATCACAATCCGGAGCCATTCGTAGGGAACTTAGCAGATGCTAGCACCCAAACTAACACGAGTCTGGGGGTTGGGGATATCCCACTTGCGTGGTTGTCTTGCTCCCATCATATAGCAATTTCCAGAGTGCAGATCCGGGAACGGGCGAATTTTTCCCATTGGGGTGGGGGCCGATCGCTAATGGCTACCAAAAGTGGCATCCGGGGGTGACCAAGAGAGATGTTTTCCGAAGTGGGGCAGCGTGGTTTGGAGGAGGTCAAATTGGCTCGGTAGGGTGAGATCGAGGCTCAAGGGGGTGAGGGTGATGTAGTGCTGCGCGATCGCCCGGACATCGATCGGCAGGTTGGCCAAGGCTGCCGTCTGTTGGGAGGCCATCTCCTGCTCTTCGATGATTTCACCCGCTAGCCAATAATAGGTTTTACCCCTCGGATCAAGCCGTTTCTCGAATAAGTTGCGATAGCGCCGCTTACACTGGCGGGCGATCGTTACCCCGGCGATCTGATCCGCTGGGATGGCGGGAATATTGACGTTGAGCAGCAGTGCCTCCGGCAAGGGGTGGGCCTGGAGGGCCTGGAGCAGGGAAAGGGCAAAGTAGGCTGCGGGCTGAAAGGGATGATTGGCCGGGTGTTCTGAAGCCGCGATCGCGGTTCCTGGGTGGGGATAGTTGGCCAGACTCAGGGCAATGCTGGGAATATCCCCTTCAATCACCCCCTCCATTGCCGCCGACACGGTGCCGGAGTAGAGAATATCGGTGCCTAAGTTCGCACCGTGATTAATTCCTGACAAAACGAAATCGGGCAGCGGATCACACAGGGCACCGATCGCCAGTTTCACACAGTCAGAGGGGGTGCCGGAACAGGCCCAGGCTGTCACCGCCGGATGGAAAATTGACTCAATGATTTCAGCGCGAATGGGTTTATGCAGGGTGAGGCCGTGTCCCGTGGCCGATCGTTCGCGATCGGGACAGACCACCATGACCTCATGGCCTGCTGCCGCTAGGGTATTGGCGAGGATGCGAATGCCCATCGCAAAAATGCCATCGTCGTTACTAATTAACAAGCGCATGAAGAATCGGAGTTTATCGGGTGGAGTAGCGATCTAGTGGTCTGTCAGCCCTAAAGTGATGGGTTGCAAATAGGCTCCAAGCCTCTTCGACAGGCGCAGGGTGAGCGGGATTAATCCGTTCGGTGAGCTGGTCGAGAGCCTCTCATTTTAAACTTGACGTTCCACTAGGAGTAGCGATCTAAATTTATTGTGCGTTATGGATTGTCTATTATTCCTGGGGGGGGGCAGCCTGGGCTTGGCGACGTTCTTGTAATTTCAGCAGAATTTCAGCATGAACTTCCCGCGTGAGGGGGTAAAAGTAAGCCAGGATCAGGCCCAGGATCAGGTAGATCGCAGGCAGGGGACCGATCGCAATCCGGATGGCTTGCAGGGCGCTTTCCGGTTGTACGCTCAGGGTACCCTGGTAACCGGACCATTCCAATGCCTGCCCCACGAGAAACAGTCCCAGGCCGCGCCCAATTTTTTGCAACAGGGAGATGAGGCCATAGAAAATGCCTTCCCGCCGCTGTCCTGTTTGCAGTTCATCCAATTCAGGGGATCAGGTAAGCGGTGGAGACCCCCACCCCCGCCAGGACGCCCAAAAACAGCATCATCCCCGTCTGACCCGGTTGCAGGGCAAACAAACCCAATTGGGCCAGCAACCAACAGCCCATCCCCAGGCCATAGACCAGCTTTTTCCCGGTGCGCCGACTGACCTGGTTCCAGACAAACAGCATGACCAGAGCCGTTCCCTGGACAGCCAAAATCGTAAACCCGGTCCAGGTATTCGGTAGCCCCATCCAAAAGCGAATGTAAACCGGAATAATGCTGGCCGTGACCTGAACGGCCAGCCAGGAAAACAGGTAGATGCCGACTACAAATAGGTAGGGGCGATTGCGCAGGGCTACCTGAAATTGGCGCAGGATTGGCAGGGATTCGCTCGTGTTGGTGTAGCGTTCACGGGTGCCCAAAAAACACCAGAATAGGGGAATGACCGCCAGAACGGCCCAGAAGAGGCTGGCGACGAACCAGCCCAAGGGGGGATTGTCAGCAAAGCGATCGAGAATGATGGGATGCAGGACGCCGGATAGTAAACTGCCCCCGATCGAGAAGGCAAAGCGAAAGTTATTCAGACTGGTGCGCTCGTCGTAATCCTGGGTGAGTTCGGGGGTGAGTGCCGTGTAGGGCAGGTTAACGGCGGTATAGAAGGTGTTAAACAGCAGCGCGATCGCAATGTAATAGGCCACTAGCCAACTGGTTTGGCCGGGAAAGGGCACCAGCCATTGGGCAATAAAGGTCAGCCCAAAGGGAATCGCCCCGAATAAAATCCAGGGACGGCGGCGTCCCCAGCGAGTCTGGGTGCGATCGGTCAATACCCCCACCATTGGGTCATTAATCGCATCCCAAAGATTGCCAATCAACAAAATACTGCCCGCGATCCCGGCTGGTAATCCGGCCACCTCCGTCAGAAAAATAAATAGGAAAAAGATGAGAATATTGGCCGCGATCGCGGGTCCCAGATCCCCGGCTCCATAGGCCAATTTAGTACTCAGGCTGAGTTTTTCGGAGGGGTGGATGGGTTCAGAACGGACCGGGGATGAAGGTTCAGGCATGATGATGGGTCAGCAAGGGAAAGGGGGGGAGTGGTGCGTAGATCCTGGCCCGATCCCGCATCGGCGGTTGTACCTGGAAGACCCGTTGACAGGCCGGGGAAAATAGGGGGACGAGGATCGAGGGGTGTGGCACGAGTTGAACGATCGTAACCTTAACCGATACGACTACCCACGGGGGCATTCTAGTGCCCAACGGGGGTCCCTGTGCCCATCTCCCTGTGCTAATCTCCCTACGAGCATCCGCCCTACTCAGACCTGCTGCCAACTGCCATGTCAAATTTCTACGTGTCCTGGTCGGACTACTACCGCACGATCGAAGCCCTAGCCATCCAGATCCACCAGTCCCAATGGGAGTTTAACCAAATTGTGTGCCTTGCCAAGGGCGGCTTGCGCGTGGGGGATATTCTTTCGCGCCTCTTCCGGCAACCCCTCGCAATTTTGGCAACGGCCTCCTATGGAGGGCCTAACAATCAGGTGCACGGTTCGATTACCTTTGGTCGCGACCTGACGATGACCACGGCCAATTTGGGTAGTCGGGTGTTAATCGTCGATGACCTGGTTGATTCGGGGATCACGTTACAAAAAACCCTGACCTGGCTCGATCGCCAGTACGGCTTCTATATCGATGAGATGCGCACGGCTGTCCTGTGGTATAAGCACTGCTCTGTGATCAAGCCTGACTACTATGTCCAAGACTTTGCCGACAATCCCTGGATTCATCAGCCATTTGAACCCTATGAGACCCTGACTGTAGCCGAATTAGCAACCACCCTGGAACCGCCCAGCGATCGCCTGGCCTGACCTCTCGCCCTCTGGCCAACTGCCCCGCTCTTTATGAACTTCCGTGAAAACGCTGTTGAGGTTCATCAAGAGATCTGTCTAACCTGTAATAAAGATTCCATCAAGTACCGGCTTAGTTGGCTGTGTCGAGTCATTAAGCAGAGTATGTAAGTTATTAGGTAATCTGGATATCGGTTTCATCAGGGGTTAGCCACACACAGGGGTAACGAGCACAGGCGATCAGTTGCCGAGATGGCGTCAATCAGATCGGTTTATGAGCTATCCAATCCCCGTGGGAAGGCAAGACAGGACAAGGCCGACGCCGAAAACAGGCTGATGGTGGTGCTTCAATGTCCCCAGCAGTCGCTAGCCTGCGATCACACCTGACCTGTGTTTGAGACGATGTTCGACAGGGTGCACGGTATCAGCATCTTTAGCGCGTTCAAACCGACAAAGATGCCATTAAGCTAGTAAAACAGGAATTCTGGGGTTTGCCATGCCTAGTGCTGTTTCTAATGCCGTGACCAGCAATCTCAAAAACGAGACCCTGCAATTACTGCGCGAGTACCAGGCCTCGCCCTCGCCCGAATTGCGGAACCGGTTAACCCATCTGAACTATGGATTAGTGCGCCGGGAGGCCCATCACTGGCTCAACCAGTGCACGGAAAGCTACGAAGATCTGGTGCAGGTTGGGTGTATCGGCCTGATGCGGGCGATCGAACGGTTTGATATGGCACGGGGCCATGCCTTCAGCTCCTTTGCGATCCCCTACATTCGGGGCGAGATTCAGCACTACCTGCGGGATCGGGGCACCCCCATGCGTATCCCCCGCCGCTGGGTGGCCCTGCAACGACAGGCCGTCTGGGTGACCCAAGCCTTGCAGCAAGACCTAGGACGCCATCCTAGCGATACGGAAATTGCCGAGGCTCTAGAGATCAGTCTGGCCGAATGGCAGGAGATCAAGTTGGCCAAGCAGAACCGCGCCCTGCTCAGCCTGGATGCGCCTGTGCGCGATGAAGTAGAAGGGGCTACATCCCTGGGCGATCTAATTCCCGATCATCGGTGCCGCAGTTTCCAACTGGCCCAAGAAGACCGAATTCGCCTCCAGCAGGCATTAGCCAAGATCGAAGAACGTACCCGTGATGTGTTGGAATTCGTCTTTCTCTACGATTTAACCCAGAAGGAAACTGCTGAGCGGCTGGGGGTCAGTTCCGTCACCGTGTCGCGCCATGTCAAGCGCGGCCTGGAAGCCTTGAAGAAAATTATGAAGGGTGCGGATGACTAACCCCTTTATCTCAGTCTAGAATCGTCTATAGTAACTGGTTTTTACAACCTGTCAAGGGCTTCGTTCCAAAGTGCTTCCCCCGGTGCTGGGCATGGCTATTCCGGCAGCTCTAGGCGGGTGAGCGGAGCGTTAGGTTGCCGAAAATCATTCTAGACGTTTCACCTGGGAGAAGAGTGGTTATGCGTTCACACCGTGTTGCATCGGGGCTGGTTGGCGGGTTGGCATTGCTGACGATCGCGGCCTGTACCCCAGTCGAAGAGATCCCCGACGAAACCGCTACGGCTAGCCCTTCCCCCACGGCTCCACCTGCCGTTCCGGCCCCAGCCCCAGCCGCCCCTGGCGTCCCCTTTGCTGAGCCAGTTGTGGCCCCCGCCAGCCCAGGCATTGAGGGGTTGGTCCCCGTTGTCAATCCGGTTGAACGCCTGCAGCAGATCCGCTCAGGGCGAACCGATCCCTTTGCGAGTACCCAAACTGTTGGGATTCAGGTTTCCGTCACGCAACCCCCGGAACCTCCGGTTCCCATCGTCCCGCCGCCAGACGGGGGAGGGACTGCCCCAACGCCCCCTCCCTTTCCGACCCCTGGTACCCCTGGGTTCCCGGGTTCACCCGGTGGGGTTAGCCCCTTTCCGACGGCTCCACTGGGTCCCCAACCGGATTTGGCGAGAGCGGTTGAGGTTACGGGGGTTGTGCAGGTGGGGGATGTTCCCCGTGCGATTATTCAGGCCCCCAACGAGGCCACTAGCCGCTATGTGGTGGCTGGGCAACGGGTTGCCAATGGCAGGGTGTTAGTGAAGCGTATTGAGGCCAACCAGTTTCCCAGTCCTGTGGTGATCCTGGAAGAACACGGGATTGAGGTGATTAAGGCGGTAGGAGAGACGGCAGAAACGGCAGAAACGGCTGGTTGAGGCCCGTCCTCTCTCGCTGGGACTACCCCTATTAGCGATCGCCCGCCCAATTTGACCCATTCTTCCAATGGCTGGACAGTTGGTGCTGTCTAGCTTTGCCATTGGTGTTGGCTAGGATTTTAGTCACAAAACTTAAAATTACGAGTGCGTTAGAGGACCGGTCAGGATAGTACGCTTGAGAACAACTAAGTCGTTGCTTAACGAGTTGGTTAACGTTTTGAATCATATATAAGGAAAGCACTCATGGTTCAACGTGGTTCTAAGGTCCGGATTCTCCGCAAAGAGTCGTACTGGTACAACGATGTGGGTACGGTGGTCTCGGTAGACACCAGCGGTATCCGCTATCCGGTGATTGTTCGCTTCGACGGGGTGAACTACAACGGCTTCAGTGGCAGCGCTGGTGGTGTGAACACCAACAACTTTGCTGAAAGCGAACTCGTGGAAGTTTCTGCCCCCAAGGGTAAGAAATAAGCTGTGCCCGAACTGCCTGAGGTTGAGACCGTTAAGCGGGGCCTCAATCAGGTAACGCGGGAGCAGGTCATTGTTGGAGGGGCGGTTTTCCTGGAACGGACGATCGCCTCTCCAGCGTCTGGAGCCGAATTTCTGCAGGGGATCACGGGCTGTACGATCGTGACTTGGCAGCGGCGCGGCAAGTATCTCCTCGGCCAACTGGTGCGTCTGGCCTCATCCCCAACAGCGCTACCCTTGGCAACCGCGCCCCGCGCAAGGGCAGCTCGACCCGCAACCTTACCCCCTGCCTCCCCTCGCGCCGCATCGTCACCCGCGACCTGGGGGCTAGCCACACCGCCCCCAACGTCGATCGCGGCTGGTTGGTTGGGGGTTCATCTACGCATGACCGGGCAATTGCTCTGGGTGCCAAGCGCTGAGCCGCTGCCGACCCATACCCGTGTGCGTTTTACCTTTGCCAATGGCCAAGATCTCCGCTTTGTGGATAGTCGTACCTTTGGCCGGATATGGTGGGTACCGCCCGATCGCCCGCCAGAGTCGTGCATAACGGGGTTACAAGCCCTGGGACCAGAGCCGTTTTCCTCGGACTTTAGCGTTGCCTATCTCCAGCAGCAGTTCCAGGGTCGGCAACGGCCAATCAAAAGTGCCCTCCTGGATCAAACCCTCCTGGCCGGTGTGGGCAATATTTATGCGGATGAGGCGCTTTTTATCAGTGGTATCCATCCCACGACCCCCTGTGCTCGGCTTCAGCCGGAGCAGATCGATCGCTTGCGAACGGCGATCGTGGCCGTTCTAGAGGCGTCGATCGCGGCGGGTGGAACAACGATTAGCGATTTTCGCAGTGTGGCGGGGGTGAACGGTAATTACGGAGGTGAGGCTAGGGTCTATGGACGGGCGGGGCAGGGCTGTCGGGTGTGTGGCACCCCTATTCAACGTATTCGTCTAGCGGGGCGATCGAGCCACTTTTGTCCAGTCTGCCAACGCTGAAGAAACGGCATCGGATACTTATTCCAGATGGGGGAGGGGGGCTGGTGGGGCACGCCGAAAAATTAAGCTGAAAACTTAAATTTTTATGACATCGCAGGGAGAACCCTTTACAGAAGTTTGCGCTATTGCTGTTGTTACTAACAGATATCACACGTTTGTTTACACTCAAACCCCAACGAGGCTCTCATTTAGGGTGGCTTTATCCTCATTTACCCGTGATCCCTCACGAGTGAAATTTCATGATTGGGCATGGTGAAAAAACTCGGTTGCTTTACAGTCAAGATACAGACGGCGTTAGCGCGATCGCACCCCAGGGTTTTCTTACGAAAAATAATGCGTTTGTCAGTTTTTTCATCCGAAAGTTATCAAACCTGAACTCGCTTTATATTTAGTCATCAAAGTATAACAAAAGTCATCTTTTTGGCATCAAGAGTTCATATTCAGATGATAGTTTTTCCGGTAGTATCTTGGTATACAAATTTGCATGGTTTCTGAGATTTTTAACGACTCTTCACATACACCTCTTCACGCACGCTTCGCCTGTAGTCCAGTCTTCCCGCCTTTCGCCCTAGTTGATCAATTGACCTACTGTGATAACCCATAATCCAACTTTGACAACCTAACTTCGACAATCCAGCTTCGACAATCCAGCTTTGACAATCCAACTTCGACAACTTAACTTTGACAGTCCAACTTCGACAACTTAACTTTAGTAACTAAACTTTGACACGTCTGTACTTGATGTGATCGTCTTCAACAACAGCTTCTAAGAACACTTTCTGAGAACACATTGGCTACGGCCTGCTCACATAGCGCAATTTCTGGGTTTCGGACGCTACACATTATTTGGGAGAAGTTCCTATGACACCGACGAAAGAAGCTAAACCCCCTCGGTCAGGACGCTACGCAGAACTATCGATGCAGGTGTTGGAGCAAGCCTATAAACAGGATGGTAAACCGTTGGTAAAGAAGCGCTTAGGAAGCTCAGTCCCCTTGAATACAAATTGCTACGATCTGGATAAATTGGGATTGCGGAACCTGGGACAGGTTTATCACAACCTTTCAGTTCCGGAACTGATTGAACATGCATTGCTGCGGGGGGAAGGGGTACTGGCGGCCAATGGGGCTTTGTGTGTGAAGACGGGTAAGTATACCGGACGATCGCCCAACGACAAATTCATTGTCGATGAACCCAGCAGCCGTGAGGAGATCCACTGGAATAATCTCAATGTACCGATTTCAGAAGAACACTTCGATCGGCTCTTTCGGCGGATTCGCTCCTATATCCAGGGGCGGGATTTGTATATTTTTGATGGCTATGTGGGGGCTGATCCGATCTATCGAACTGGGGTACGAATTATTACTGAGATGGCATCGGAAAACCTGTTTGTCCACCAACTGTTCCTGCGGCCCACGGCAGAAGAACTGGTTAACCACCATGCTGATTTTACTGTAATTGCGGTACCTGGTCTCCACGGCGAACCCGAAGATGATGGCATTAACAGCGAAGCCTTTATTGTCATTAACTTTGCCAAGAAGATTGTAATTATTGGGGGATCACGCTATGCGGGTGAGATCAAGAAATCCGTCTTCTCGTTGATGAACTACTTCATGACCAAGCGCAATGTGTTACCCATGCACTGTTCCGCTAACATGGATGCGGACGGCAATACGGCCCTCTTCTTTGGCCTGTCAGGCACAGGTAAAACTACGTTATCGGCTGATCCCGATCGCTTCTTGATTGGCGACGATGAACACGGTTGGTCAGAGGAAGGGATCTTCAACTTTGAAGGCGGCTGTTATGCCAAGACAATTCACCTATCGGCAGAAAATGAACCAGACATTTGGCACGCGATTCGCTTTGGCGCGATGATGGAAAATGTTGTCCTTAATTCTGGCGATCGTACCCCTGATTATGGGGACGGTAGTCTGACGGAAAATACACGGGTTGCTTATCCGATCGACTATATTCGCAACTGTGTGATTCCCAGTATTGGTGGTCATCCCAAGGCAGTAATCTTCCTGACGGCGGATGCTTTTGGGGTATTGCCGCCGATCGCGAAATTAACCAGTGCCCAGGCGATGTACCACTTCCTGTCGGGTTATACCAGCAAGCTCGCAGGAACGGAGCGGGGGATTACGGAACCCAAGGCTACCTTCTCGGCTTGCTTTGGCAAACCTTTCCTGCCATTGCCCGCAACGGTTTATGCGGAAATGTTAGGCGAACGGCTACGCAAACATCAGGCGAAAGCCGCTGTCTATCTAGTGAATACGGGCTGGTCTGGGGGTCCCTATGGTATTGGCAAACGCATCCCCATTAAGTACACACGGGCGATGATTGCAGCGGCTCTGAGTGGCGATCTCGATCGGGCCACGTACCACCTTGATCCCATTTTCAAAGTGTTAGTCCCGGACGCGGTCCCGGGGGTGCCAGCCGTGATTCTGAATCCGCGTACAACCTGGAGTGATCCGGATGCTTACGATGCGCAAGCGCAGGATCTGGCCCGTCGCTTTGTAAACAACTTCAAGCAATTCAAAACTGCCCGCCAAGAACTGATTGATGCAGGTCCCAATCCCGACTAAATTCCCTGGCTACTGGTTCTCCCCAGTGAGGAGATGGTTTCAGCTTGGCTAAAAACGATGTCTTTTACCGTCACCCTTGTCCCGCACCTTATCTGGGAATGAGGGTGTTTTTCTGTTATGTGAATCCTATCTATCAGAATCTTCAGTATTTTGTAAGTGATTTGCTATTGCAGGTGACTTGCTAACGATAGGGGTATTTTAGCCAGTTTTTCCGATCGTACCTCCAGAAGAGCCTGGCCATTATTGCGCTGGGTTCTCTAGACTTCCTCAGCAGGGGTAGCGATGTACCTCATCTGTTCGCCTAAACCCTGAATTCGCCCTCAACAAATGCGCGGTAACTGCTCCCCACTGAAACGGGTCACGACCCGACTCACGCCAATTTGACTGGTGAGTGTGACCAAGACCGGACTCGCAGGACCGACGACTTCCCCAATCCGCTGGGCATTCCCCCCCGGTGCTTGCTCCCGGAGAATCGCCACCGCCCGATCGGCTTCCGTCCCAGGGACAAAGGCCACAAACCGCCCCTCATTCGCCACATAGAGGGGGTCAAGGCCCAAAAACTCACAGGCCCCCCGCACATCTTCCTGGACCGGAATCCGGCGCTCATCGATCGCTAACTGTAAGCCCGCCGCCTCGGCAATCTCCACTAGGGCACTCGCTAACCCGCCACGGGTGAGGTCCCGTAAGCAATGGACCGTGATTCCCGCCTGCAATAAGGCTTGCACGGAGGTTGCCAAGGGTGCACAGTCGCTCAGAATCGGGCTTTCAAAACTGAGACCTTCCCGCACGGCCATAATCGCCATCCCATGCCGCCCTAGATCGCCACTGAGCACGATCGCATCCCCCGGTTGCACTTGATTGGGGGCAATATTAATGGTTTCTGACTCGATCGCGCCGATTCCCGTGGTGTTAATGAAAATGCCATCGCCCTTGCCGCGATCGACAACCTTCGTATCCCCTGTGACCAATTGCACCCCCGTTTCCTGCGCCGCCGCCTGCATCGACTGCACCACCTGGGCCAGCGTCGCCATCGGTAATCCCTCCTCCAGGATCAGGCCCACACTCAGATAGCAGGGACGGGCACCACACATGGCCAAATCATTGACCGTGCCGTAAACCGCTAGCTTGCCAATATCCCCCCCTGGGAAGAACAGCGGTTGCACCACATAGGAATCTGTCGTAAAGGCCAACCGTGCCCCTGGCGCCGCCAAGACTGCCCCATCCTGACGGGTATTCAGCCACTCGTTATTAAACGCCGGTAGAAACATCTGCTCAATTAACTGGGCCATGAGACTGCCGCCGCCGCCGTGGGCCAGTTGCACGGTGGCGAGATCGGTCTGGGGCAGGGGACAGTTCAGGTTGGCCGGATTGGGGGAAGCATGCATATGGGCTGGGTCTCGTGAATTGCAGGGAGATGGGCGGGAGCCAAGCGACGATCGGTATCCGCAGTCGCATCAGCAGTTCAAATCACCCTTATAAACAATCATTTTGTCAAGCACTTGACAATAAAATTAACAATACGTTACATTATGTAACAACAAGACAAGACACATCCATTACTCACAGAGGCAAAGACCATGTACACGACCCAACTCGACAACGGCATTCTCAACAGCTACGCCAAGGAGCCGGAAATGTACTATGCCACCTATCCCTCGGCGTTCCAGCAACAACGGTATGCACTCCAAGGCGGTCTGGCGACATTGTTTGTGACAGCCCTGGTGCTGCTCTCCTTCGGCATTCACTAAATCGTTTGGCATTCACTAAATCGCTTGGCATTCATTAAAGGTTTTGGCTAATTAGACTGCTCCTTGTGGATTTCTCCCTTTTCGGTTTTTGGAATAGAGGCTTGATAGCTCTGGCTGTAATGGTCAGGGCTTTTTGGTTGGGGGTTGTGGAACTGAGGTGTTTTTTGCGGTGCCGGAACCCCAGGACGACAGTGCGATCGAAGCAATCGTCGGTGGTTCGGATGCCCGATGAAGAGGCGATCGCGAACTTGCCACTCCCGCCCCTGTGGCGATCGCTTGGGCAGGTGGGGAGTGTATCGAGTCCCCAAAAGGAGCGTCGGGGGGTTACCTTAAGGGCACCTCGAAAAATACAAATTTTGCGCTCACAACCAACCTAATCTCGTCGGTTGGGGCACTTCAACTGCCCCGATCCCCAATTAATCGAGATGCCCTTACAGCCGTTCCCTCCCTAATGAAGTACTGTCAAGCCTTGTAAACAAGGGGCTTAAGCCCCTTGTCTGTACCTCACTAAATATGGAAGTGCTGTAATACCCTTAATATTGGAAGCACGCTCGCAAGTGCTGGTTGGGTCAAGCCAGTCGCAATCCAATATTTACTTGGCTGTGATAGTTAACAGCAGGAAACCTCGTGCGGCGCATAATTAATTATGCAACGTTTGTAGTCCAGGCTTGAGCCTGCAATGCCTCAAGTTGCTACTACCAACGTTACGCAACTTTATGTTTACTGTACTAGCATCGCCTTTGCCCTGTTTGTGCTGACCGAAACGCGATTGTATTTAAGACGGGGATGATTAGCGCGATCGCAGTTTTGGGAACCAAACGTCAAACCGCAGGATCGTCCCTCGCCATTGATCATCGGTTAGCCGATCGCTACGCCGACGTCGATCGGCGGCAGCAGGCATAGGCATTCGACTTTGACTTTGGGTCGATCGCGTCATGGCTTAGCTGTAAATGCTTGAAAAGGCGTGTAGGTACCCCCTAGCGCTTCTACGATCGTGCGCGTATTGGTCTCAATCATTTTGAGATAGGAATCCCCGTCACTGCCAGGGGCACCGATCGAGTCAGCATAGAGCGGGCGCGGGGCTAACTGCACACCGGCTTCCTCAGCAACCGTGGTAATCAAAACTGGATTGATCGTAGTTTCCGCAAAAATAGCAGGAACACCCGCCGTTTTAATCGCTGCGACGAGCGATCGGATCGTTTGGGCACTCGGTTGCTCCTCGGTACTAATCCCAATCAAGGTCCCGGCAACCTGGAGACCATAGGCATGGGCATAGTATTGAAAGGCATCGTGGGTTGTGACTAACTGACGGTGATTGGGTGGAATCGTCGCGATTTGTTGTGTGACCCAAGTGTCGAGTTTTTGTAGATCAGCAATGAGACGATCGGCATTTTGTTGAATTTGCGCTTGATGGTTGGGGGTCAGGTCAATCAGGGCCGTTTTGATCGCCGTTACCATCGCGATCGCGTTTTCCACATCACCCCACACATGGGGATCGGGCACCTTTTGGCCTTCGTAGTCCAGGTCCAATGGCGGGACGACTTCACCCACCGCTAGCTTCTGAGCGCGTGTCCCAGCGGCATTCATCAGTTTGATCAACCCCGGCTCCAAATTAAAGCCGTTATAGAGAATCAGATCGGCCTTCTCCAGGGCAATGCTATCGGCAGGCACTGGTTCGTAAATGTGAGGATCGGCTCCCGGCTCCAGGATGCCCGTTAATTGAATCTGATCGCCGCCAACCGCATCGGTTAAGTCCGCGATGATCGTACTGGTCGCCACCACCTGGGGCCGTGCGGTCCCGTCAGATGGGGGTGCCTCTGGGGTGCAGGCCCCGATCCCGAAACTCAGGAGCACCAACCAGAGGGGGTGTAACCAAGAACGGCCTGCTGATAACCGCCCCAAGGCAAGGAAACTGAATCGTGACATCCTGAAGCAACCCTCCGTCCCATTTTCATTATCGTTTCATATTTTGCTAGAATTTTCATAGTTGTTTCATTTTTCGCTGGGCACCATGCACACAGTCGCTACCCTATCCCACCACCCTGCGGCCCTGATTCGGGTGAACCATTTAGGGGTGCAATATCGCGAAGTTAATGCCCTCGAAGATGTCACCGTGACGATCCAGCCCGGTCGCCTCACAGGCTTGATTGGTCCCAATGGCGCGGGTAAAAGCACACTGGTGAAGGCGATGTTGGGCATGGCTCCGGTGGTGCAGGGAATGGTGTTGTATGGCGATCGCCCCTTGGCGGAGCAGCGTCATCGGGTCGCCTATGTGCCCCAACGAACCCAGGTAGATTGGACCTATCCGGCGACAGTTTGGGATGTGGTCATGATGGGTCGGGTGCGGCCCACGGGGTGGTTCCAGCCGTTTTCAGTGACTAGTCGGCAGTTAGCAGCAGCAGCATTGGAGCGGGTTGGCATGATGACCTACCGCGATCGCCCTATTGGTCAACTCTCCGGCGGGCAACAACAGCGGGTTTTTCTCGCCCGTTCCCTCGCCCAAGCGGCGGAAATTTTCTGTTTTGATGAACCGTTTGTGGGTGTCGATCAAAAAACGGAAGCGGTCTTATTTGAAGTCTTCCAGGAATTAGCCGCAGCGGGTAAGACGGTCCTAGTCGTGAACCATGATTTGGGGGAAAGTATTACCCATTTTGATGATCTGATTTTACTGAACCGGACCTTAGTAGCCAGTGGACCCCGCCAGCAGGTATTAAACGCGATGAATCTCGAACGGGCCTACGGGGGGCAAGTGCAATTCTTTGCAGCGGAGGCGGCCTAATGTTGGCGCTGCCATTGGCGGGCCTATTCACGCCGTTACTGGAGCCGTTGCAGTATGGCTTCATGCAACGATCGCTGATTATTGCCGTTTTAGTTGGCTTAGTCTGTTCGCTCGTAGGCTGCTACCTGATGGTCCGGCGGCTGGCGTTGCTGGGGGATGCCATTAGCCATTCCGTCTTACCGGGCCTCGCGATCGCCTTTTGGTTGGGGGGCAATATTTTCGTTGGGGCCTTTATCGCGGGGATTATCAGCACACTGCTCATTGCCTGGATTCAAGTGCGATCGCCGATTAAGGAAGATGCGGCGATGGGGATTGTCTTTTCCGCCTTTTTTGCCTTTGGCATCACCCTAATTACCGTGATTCAAAAGCACAATAAGATTGATCTCAATCATTTCCTCTTTGGCAATATTCTGGGGGTAACGATCGCCGATGTGCGGGATACGGCGATTATTGCCGCGATCGTAGTTGGCGTGATTTTTCTAATTTATAAAGAACTCCTTTTTTTTACCTTTGATCCCCTGGGAGCCGAAGCCGCAGGCCTACCGGTGCACCTGCTTAACTTTGGTCTGATGGCCTTGATTGCCTTGACGGTGGTGGCCAGCCTCAAGGCGGTAGGGGTAGTCCTGGTGCTGGCGCTGCTGATTACACCAGGGGCTACCGCCTATTTATTGGTTACCCGTTTGCATCAGATGATGGCACTGGGAGCCGGGTTCGGGATTGCTGCCAGTGTTAGTGGGATGTATTTAAGCTATTGGTTTAACGTGCCCTCCGGTCCGGCGATCGTCCTAGTGGCGTTTACGGGGTTTATGCTGGCCATTTTGTTCAGTCCGCGCTATGGGGTACTGACCCAACCGCGATCGCGATCGCCCATTTCTCCCATTTGGCAGGAATTAAAAAACCTACTGCCCTTCTGAAACACACCCAACCTTAGACCGGCGCAGGTACATCCCAACCCAAATGATCAGCGATCTGATCGGCTAATAAGACCGGATCAAACGGTTTAGCAATCACCGCCGCTACCCCCAGATCAGCAAACTTTCGTTGATCCGTCGCCTGCACCTTAGCCGTGAGCAGAATGACCGGAATGTGGCGAGTCGTGGGATCGCCCTGAAGTATCCGAAAGGTGGTGGGACCATCCGTATCTGGCAGCATCACATCCAGCAGGATCGCATCTGGTTGCTTCGTTTTAGCCTTGGTAATGCCAGCCTCACTCGATTCTGCGGTCGTAATCTGCCAGCCAGCCATAAGTTCTAGGCTAACTTGGGCAACTTCGCGAATATCATCCTCATCGTCAATAATTAAGACATGTTTGTCAGACATTTTACCTAAACCTGGAATCGTAAATCGGGGTACGCAATTATTTGCCTGAGCGGGAGACCTTCCTTTGAACTCTTGCGCGATGCGCATCATCTGCGATCATCCTCTCAACTGGATGACTGGCAATCTGGGAATCCTGCCAGCACTGGCGTGCTAAAACAGACTCCCGTACTTAGCCACCCTAGTCCTAGTTGCTTAGGGGGCAACCGCCAAGAATAAACCTAGCCTAGGCGGAAATCGTGAAAAAAAGGTGAAATGAGCATGTGCTCTACAGGTTTTCCCACAGAAGGGGCAGAGTAAACGAGAAGGTACACCCCCGATCGGGGTTATTTTCCACCCAGATACTCCCCCCGTGCTGTTGGACAATACTGCGGCAAATGGCCAATCCCAACCCAAAGCCCCCTTTCTGGCGCGAGTCAGAGGCATCCACCTGCTGAAAGCGATTGAAGATGGTTTCGAGCATATCCGGCGGAATCCCCCGCCCCTGATCCCGCACCTGTACCCGTAGGTAAGAAACAAACGGTGATTTACGAGAGGTATCCAGTGGCAAGGCAGGGGCCTCAGGCAGAGAGGGAGTCGCTGCTGGCAGTTGGGAGTAGGAGAGGAATTGCACATGAGCCGTCAGGGACACCAGGCTATGGGCATCGGAAAACTTGATCGCATTACTCAACAGGTTCGTCAACACTTGCAGGATGCGATCGTTGTCTACCTTAACCTGCACGGAGAGGGGCACCACCAATAGCTCGATCTCAGCCTTATCGGCCATTGACTGCACCGACTCGACCGCATGCAACATCAGCTCGCCAAAATCCTGTACCGTCGGTGCTAGACTGACCTGCCGTGACTCCAGCCGCTCTAGATCCAGAATGTTGCTGACCAGTCGAATCAGGCGATCGCTATTATTCACGGCAATCTCCAGCATCCGGTAGCCCTTATCCTCCAGGGTTCCCAACTTATTGGTCAGGAGCAGGCCCAGGGACGCCCGAATCGAGGTCAGGGGGGTCCGGAGTTCGTGGCTGACAATGGAAATGAACTCATCCTTCATCCGTTCAATGGCTGCCCGATCGCTAATATCCTTGGCAATCAAGGAGTAGCCCACGATCGCCCCCGTGGCATCTTTAATGGGCGACAGGGTGACAAACACATCAATCCGCTGGCCATCCTTGCGATAGTGTTGGGCTTGACGATAGGTGTGGGTCGTCTGGGCGGCTAGGGTGGCCCAGTTTTCCGGGATGTCTTCCGGGGGGAATAACAGGGTGGTAATGGAACAACCGATCGCTTCCTCCGCCCGATAGCCATAGATGATCGCTGCGCCCAAATTCCAACTGGTGATGTGCTGGGTCAGGTCCAGACCAATGATAGCGTCCCCGGAGGATTCAACAATTGCGGCTAACTGCACCAAGGCGGCTTCCGCTTGCTTGCGCTCCGTAATATCACTGGCGGTGCTGGTTATCCCCACAATCACATCCGTTTCATCGTGGAGAGGGACCGTATTGCACAGTAAGCAACAGGTATTGCCCTCACAAGACAGAACACTCATTTCGTGTTGTAGGGCGGATATACCCTTCAGGACACGATCGAATAAGGGCTGCACCTGAGCCAATTCTGATGGTGGCATGAAGTCAGCCAGTGATCGTCCGAGCATGGCTTCGGGGTCGCAATTAAAGATTTTGCGGGCCGCCTGGTTGATAAAGGTAATCCGCAATTGCCGATCCATTGACCAGATCAGGTCTTGGGAGGTTTCCACTAGGTGGCGATATTGCTGTTCGCTGCGGGCGAGGGCAGCTTCGGCCTGCCGGCGTTCGATCGCAATCCGGGCCAAATCCGTCACACGGGCTAAGAGCTGTTGTTCCCGCGTCTTGGGCGATCGCGTGGTCTGGAAATACACCACTAGGGTGCCTAAGACCTCATCCCCATCGGCCAGAATTGGCATGGACCAGCACGCCCGTAGGCCATAGCTGAGGGCCAACTCTCGGTATGGCCCCCAGCCCGGATCGGTGGCAATATCCTCGGCCATGACGGTTTCCTTCCGATAGGCCGCCGTCCCGCAACTGCCTTGGTTTGGCCCGATCGCAACCTCACCGAGGGCATCCCCATAGGCCACGGGCAAATTGGGGGCTACGGCTAGGCAGAGATGGCTCCCGGTCTCATTGACGAGCATAAAGCCACACAAACTGGCGTCGATCTGGGCTTCCACGAATTGGGCAAGATGAGTGAGTACCGTCATGAGGGGAACGCCACTGGCCATCATGGTGAGGATGCGCCCCTGACCCGTAAGGAGGGTTTCAAAGCGACTGCGTTCCCGGATCGCTTGCTTGAGTTGGGCATTGCGCTGATCTAACTCGCGGCGGCGCTGCTGTTCCTGTTGCAGAAGCTTTGCCTGGGCTAGGGCAATTCCCACCTGGGCTGCCACTTCCTCCAACAGAATAATCTCGTCCGGTTGCCACTGGCGATAGCGATCACACTGGTTCAGGCTAATGCCGCCATTAGCTTCGCCTTGATAGGAGGTGCGGACAGCGAGTAGGGACTTGAGTTCGGCAACCCGGCAAAACTCAGCAACATTGGCCAGGAGCGGCTCCGCATACACATCCGCTGTCGCCACAGCCTGATCCTGGGCCATGATTTTTTGGGCATGGGGGTTATCAATGAGCGGCACGCTCGCGTGGGGGAAGGGGCTTTGGCCGGGGGCAAGATACTCCGCCACGACGCGCAAACACGCGGGGGGGCCTTCGTAGTAGATCACCACATGGCAACGGCTAACGCCAAAGGTTTGCCCAATCTGGTGGGCGGTCGTCGTAAAAATTTGCTGAATATCGATTTGGGAGCGGATTGCTTCCGTCAATTCCCGGCGAAGCAGCGCCCGATCGAGTTGTTGCCGCAGGGCTTCTTCCATTTGCCGCCGGGTGGTGACATCGCGGCTAGATCCCACCATCCGCAGGGGATAGCCCGCCTCATCCCAGAGGGCCTGGGCGCGGGTATTCACCCACAGGTAAGACCCATCCCGACGCTGTAGCCGATACTCGGCGATATAACGCGGTATTTCCCGGCGAAGATAGGCATCCCGCAGAGCCAGAACCCGCTCCTGATCATCGGGGTGAAGGCGGGTGAGCCAGTCATCATTGGGCTTGATGATGGCCCCGTCGGTATAGCCGAGCATTTCCCGCCACTGGGGGGAGTAAAAGGTTTCGTTGGTTTCTGCGTTCCAATCCCATATCCCATCATTATTGGCCTGAAGAATCAATTGCCAGCGCTCTTCGCTGTAGCGTAGGGCCGTTTCCGCCTGCTTGCGATCGTTAATATCTTCGCTAATGGCCAGTAGGTAGGGTTCCTGGGTCGCTGGATCGGGGACCAGGGAAACGGTAAGGTGAACCCAAGTTAAGCCGCCATCCTTGCGAACGTAGCGCTTATCCAGGGCATAGGCGGTAAGCTCGCCCGCCAAAAGTTGGCGTTTATATTCCCGATCGACTTCAAGGTCATCGGCATAGGTAACCTCCCGAAAGGACATGGTGAGTAACTCGGCCTCGGAATAGCCCAACAGGTCACAGAGCTTTTGGTTGACCTTGAGAAACCGCCCCGTTTGATCGCAGTAGTCAATCCCAACGGCGGCCTGTTCAAAGATGGCCCGAAAGCGCATTTCACTCAGGCGCAGGGATGACTCAATCTGGCGACGTTCCTCTAGTTCCTGGGTGGCCCGCTCATACAGGTTGGCCTGGTTGAGGGCGATCGAGACTTGCGTGGCTAATTGCTGTAGTAACTCAATTTCCGAGTCTAACCAGGGACGGGCATCGGCGCAGTGCTGCGCGACTAATAAGCCCCAGAGATGCTCTGACGTTTGGGGTAGGGTGGCGGCGGTGTTGAGGATGGGAATAACTAAATTGGCCCGGACTTGGTAGCGGGCTAGCAGATCAACATAACACGGGGCTATATTGGCCGTATAAATATCCGCGATCGCTTGAAAAGAACCCTGGGTATAGGGCTGAACACACAGTTGTAGGGAGAGGCAAGCATCCAGGATGGTCTGCCCCAGCATGGACACCCAGCCCGGTGCCACCGCTTCAGCGACAATTTTGCCACTCCAGTCGGGGTTAAATTGATAGATTAACACCCGATCGGTCCCCAAAAAAGCCCGTACTTCCTGCACCGTGGTGTCAAACACCGTATCCACCCGCAGGGATTGGCGAATGCGTTGGGTAATGGACCAGACCAATTGTTCCCATTGCAGTTGGCGTTGACGGGCACTTGCCGCTTGCTGCTGGGCCTGTTGGGCGTGTGCCAATGCCGCTTGGGTGTTGGCCAGTTGTTGCCGCAGTGTGTGCTTTTCCAAGAGACATTGCAACCGGATCTGCACGATCGGGGCCAAGAGCGGTGGGGTTAAGTAATCTGCGATCGGGACCTCGACATCCGGTAAGGCCCCCATCTCTGCCCCCGTGGCAATGACCAGGATGGGTAGGGTTGCCCCCATTGGTGGTGGGTCCGCCGGGGGGGAGGGGTCCAGCGAGGTTGCGATTCCCGCCGGGAGCGCTTCACGCATCGCGGCGGCCAGTTGGGGGGCATGGGCCTGAAGTTGAGCCAGTTCAACCACGATCGCGGCGATCGTCGCCTGGGCTAGCCATTGGCGGGCGGTTGGCCAATCTTCCGTCTGTCGGATCGACCAGCCTGCCTGCTGCAAATCCTCGGACAGTGACTCTGGGAAACTAGCAGATCCCGCCAGAACTAAGAGTGTGTCAGGTTGAGGCATTGGCATGGGAAGAATACCCTGAAGGCGACGGTTATCGTGAAGGGGCTACCAAGACGGTAGGCACGAGCGAGGGCTTAGGGCTTGAGGGTTAAGGGTTGCGGTTGCGGCTCTCGCCTAGGGAACTGGGCCAGTGCGGCGCGAATCCGCTGTAGGAGAACCGAGACGGAACAGGGCAGAATCACATAGTCGAATACCCCCATTGCGAGGTAGGTTTCGGCTTGCTCAGAATCGGTTAACAGGAGAAGGAGGCGGCTTTGTTGGAGAATCGTTTGCCGTTGCAAGGGCTTGAGGAACGCCACCAAAGCTTGGTGTTGTTCGCGTTGCGTCTCCCCAGGAGAATCTTCGCCTGGAAAGACCATTGGCGCAAGCACGATCGTTTTGGCCCGGAACGGGGACTCGGCAAGCTGGGTGATGGCGGCGGCAGCCGTTTCCAGCCACTGGGTATGGTAACCCCGCTTTTCGAGGGCCTGGAGTAAGGTTGTCGCCAAGGGGGTCGCTGGATGGACTAGGGCCACATCGGTGTTAAAGGGAACCTCCGGTTGGGGGGGCTGCCAACCCACCGTTAAGACCCGATCGCCCCCGACGGTGATGGCTTGGGCCATTGCGGCTCCGGCCTGTTGACACAGGGTGGACCAATCGTGGCTGTCTAGGGGATATTGGGCAACACCAGCGCTGATCGTAACGGGAATTGGATGTCCGGCTATAGGCCGATTGCACATGGCGTGCCTACGTTGCTGCCCAGACGGGTAGGGAATATTTGCCTGCTCTAGGGTGAATTCTTCGATCACCTCCGCAATCCGCTCTACCCCATCCATCTGCTGGGCACCATATAGCCCCACCAGCAGTTCCCAGGGTCCCCACCGGGCAATCACATCCTCATGCCGTAGCCGCTCAGCCAGTTGTAAGGCCAGGAGCCGGAGGGTCTGGTTGGTTTCGGCTAGGGGGGCTGGGGATTGGGTAACCGGAGATGGGGTTAGGGTAAGGCGGGCGATCGTGAAGGGTTGCTCATAGCGTTTGGCAAGGCTGAGTAGCCGATCGAGGAGAATGATCGCCTGCTGGCGATTATCCACCCGTGTTAAGGGATCAAGCCACGCCTGTTGGCGTAAACGCTGACTACGGGCTACATGGTGCAGAATGCGGGCCGTGAGGAGGGCAGCGGGTATGGTCCGTTGCACGTAATCATCGGCACCGACCAGACAGTGCTGCTGGATCGCCGCTGTCGGGGTCTGTGTCCCCAGCAAGAGAATGGGCAGGAAATTCCAAAAGGGATCATTACGAACCACTTGGCCCAGCTCTACCCCGCTCATGGGCCGCAGGTCCACACTTAACAACAGGAGATGGGGGGCGGTTGCCTCCAGGACTTCCCAGAATTGGCTGGGATCAGCCAAGGAGATGACGTCGATCCCGGCTCCGGCGAGGACCGACGGTAGGGTTTGCAGAAAAGCCCTGTCATGATCGACGGCGAGGACCTTGATCGGACCAGCTTCCGTTTGCCGCAAAACCTGAGCCACGGCAGCCATGACCAAATTCGCCGCGATCGGCTTCTGTAAAAAGGCCACCGCCCCCCGCCGAGCGACCTCAATCCGAGCAGCAAGACTGGCCACGCCACTGGCCACCAGGATGGGGAGGGCGGGCTGGCGATCGTGCAATTCCGAGAGAAACCCTAGGGCATCCGTATCCCCTTGGTCAAAGGACAGGTCCAATAACACGGCCTGGGGGTTGATATGGGTTAAGAGGGTACGGGCCGTGGTTAAATCCAGGGCAATTTCAGTGTGAATCCCCCAACCAATCGCCTCGATCGCCAGCCGTTCGACCAGGGTGGGATCATCGTCTACGATCAACAGGCAGGGGGGGCGTCCCTGGGGGAAGGCGAGGGTAGGTTTTACCCCCGTTTCCGCTTGGCGATAGACAGCAGTGGACTCCAGATCTGGGGTGAGCAGAGTATGTTCGAGAAACTGCCGTAGACGTTTGGCCTGCTGGGTTAGACCGGGGACCGCCGTCGATAGCGCGTCTTGTTCGGTATTCGGGCTGACCAAACTTAAGTGATTTTCGAGTTGACGGGCCAGGGTGGAGCCTTCTGTGAACCCAAAGGTGCCGAGGGAACCCACCAGCTTGTGGGCGGCCTGCTGTGCCCGTTGGTGCAGTTCGGCTTCCATTTGGCCCAGTTGCAGGGCGGTAATTGCCTGTTCAATTAAGCCCAGCCGCTCCAGATTAATCAGTTTTGTCCGCTGCCAGATTTTGGCGACAGCAGCCCGCGTTTGGGCCTTAGCGGTGGTGGGGTTGTTCTCTGCCCCCCGATTGGGTGAGTCTGCCAGGACTGGGGCTGGGGTGACCAGCTCACTGGACAGACCGGCAAGCTTTGCCAGTCCATAGTTGGCGTTGAGGCGATAGCCACGACCATAGACGGTTTCGATCAAATCGGCACTGGCCCCCGCTGCCTTCAGTTTATGGCGCAAGCCCTTGACATGGGCCTTAACCGTATCCTCGCCAGGGGGTTCATCAAAGGACCACAGGTGATCCAAAATCGCACTGCGGCTAAATAGGCGCTGGGGATTACGCAGCAAGAGTTCAAGCAGGGCGTACTCCTTGGGGGACAGTTGCAAGGGGCGATCGCAATAGGTAACACTGCCTGCCTTGGGATCGAGGCACAGGCCAGCCCATGCGATCGCCGGTTGGGCCGTATTGCCGCCCCGGCGCAGAAGAGCACGTACCCGTGCCGCCAGTTCATCTAGATCAAAGGGCTTGACCAGATAATCATCCGCCCCCGCATCCAACCCCATGACCTTATCGGTACTGGTATCCCGCGCTGTCATCATCAGGATCGGCACTTGGTTTTGGCGCTGACGCAGTTGGCGACACAGGGAAATGCCATCAAGTTTGGGTAACATGACATCCAGTAACAGTAGGTCGTAGGCCACCAGAGTTGCCAGTTCCCAACCGGCCTGCCCATCGGTGGCAATGTCGATCAGGTGTTGCTGGGGGGCCAGTACGGCGGCGATCGCTTGGGTCAGCGTTTCGTCATCATCGATTAATAGGATGCGCATACCAATGACTCGCTTGGCTCAACCGGGCAGTGCTCGCCACAATTGGCCCAGAAGGCAGGGCATCATGGCGAGTCTCTTCAGTTTCTCTCAGCATAAAGGCTACATCCGGAGTTTTGCCGATGGCGAGTGCACAGATCACAGACTAAATACCTATTCGTCCCCGTCGGTACCAGACCCGCGTCACCCCCCAGCCATGATCGGAACCAACCGGCTTCAGTGTTTTGCGAAGCGGTGACTCACTTGGCTAGGGAGGGGTGCAACGGAATTTCTCCCTTACGACAGAGGTAAGTTAGCCTGAGTTTATGATATGACTCAACGAGAAGAGGGGCATAAGATGACACCTTGCGCTCCTCAATATTACCGAATGACCGATCGGTGGCGTTCCCCTGTCTGAACGACAACACCTAGGGTAGTCGGTAAAACGACGAGAAAGCACGACAATCGACAAATAGGTGTACTACCATGCCAGCCCCAGTCAGTTCACTGCAACCGCTCCAGACCGTGGTGGAAAGTATTTTCACCAGCCGCCGCATTAGCCGCCAAGATCAAGAAATGTTGATGTCTGTCTTGCTTGCAAAAGAAGATCTTAGTATGGAAGAAAGAGCGCTAATCGATGAAATTTTTAATGGTTTACGCCGAGGAACACTGCGAGTGGGTTGAATGATAATTGCGGTTGAAAATACCGGTTGACAATGCTCAAGGTGCTGCCGTGCCCCGTGCGTAAGACTGGCCATACACGCTGATATCTAAGAATAGAGAGGCGTCACCGATTTTTGGAGGTGTGCAATGTCTACCCTACTTAACCTACTCGCCTGGTTGCTCCCCCAGCGGCAGGCTGAAGTCCAAAGCATATCAAGGATACTGGCAGAGCCGCAGACTGTGTTTGCTAATTATCGGCATGGGCGGGCGATCGTCGAAAGCTTGATCTTGCCGGGGCAAAGTGGTCGGGTCTGGTTTAAGGCATCCTGGTGGCCAGCCCGCTGCCCCCTAGGGATAGCGTTATATCAGGGGCAGGCCGTCCGGGTCATTGATATCGATCGCATCACGTTAATTGTGGAACCTATCACCGAGGCTATCCCAGCATCACCAACGGTCTCACCTGACGCGAGACCTCCCTTCACCCTGACATCACCAGCGGCGTCTGCCCTAGAACCTGACCTGGGACCTAGGGTAAAACCGGTTAATGCTCCCGTTAGCCCACCCGCTTACCCGGTGGCATATCCCCGCCCATCAGTCCGCTAAGGGAGATAGATTCAGAGGGTACATAACGTGAGCATCGGCAAGCTACCTTGCGGTTGCGATCGGTCTAGGGCGTTGCGCGGCGATCGGGACGGGACTCAGGTTGATTGTGTGACTACGACCTTCCCCCACGATCGTCATCGGGAGAGCGCTTTGGGCTGGGGTCCTCCTATCTCTAAGGCAACGGTTGGCCCCAGAAGTGTTGAATCTTAAGATTTTATTTTCTAAAAATAGACACACTAATCC
>JBBILC010000006.1:0-74005 GCA_037445115.1 Coleofasciculaceae cyanobacterium bin_20 | reverse complement strand
GGGCTTGGATGGCTCCCCAAGACCAACCCCATGAAAAATTTGTCTTCCCTGAGGAAGTGCTGCCTCGCGGTAATGCGCTCTAGGGAAATGGGGTGGTTCACCCATCGTAACTAAACTAACTAACTGTTCAGTGCCCCGCTGGTGTCGGGGCATTTTTTATGCTAGTGGCGATCGGTAGAACTGAGCGGGGCGCGATCGCTAACATCACAGATATCAATGTATGTTTCGATGCTTCTGGGATGACTCGCAAGAGTTCCACAGGGCATTGTCTAGGACAGGAGACAATTCAAAAAATCATCCTCTTTCTAATCAATACTTGGCTCCAACAAACGATGAGACCACACATTGATCATGCCATTCCTGTGGGGTAAGTTGTGGAACAATCGATCGGAGCAGTTGAAATAGAGTCAGCAGTGCTGCCCGTCTCAACGATGGCTATCTAACTTGAAATTGCACAATCCTTTCCCAACGGTCGAAGTGCTGAGTACAGACAAAAGGGTAGCTCGGAACAGACCCATCCTGCGCTCCCAAGCAACGTTATTCCATCGGTTAGGGCAGTTCAAATGCCCCCATCCCAGATTAATTGAAGTACCCACAAATTTCTGCCTCTCATGCATTCAGTCTGCTCGGCCCAAAATCTCCAAAATGTCTCCCCTCTGCCTTACTGGACGAGGATTCCAGGTCCGGCCATATTATGGACAACTTGGCATTTAGTCAGGAGAACTGCTATTGTCAAGGCGGTGCTGTTCCCTAGAAAAGTGGAGGATTGTAACGGGAGTAGCTGTTGTCAATCACCGCAGTGATTATGAAATTGGGTAGTCAATATCTTGGTAACGATCAATGTCAATTTACAGTGTGGGCACCCCAGCGCGAAGCGGTAGCCGTCCATCTTCTAGATTTCGGTGATTCGTCATCATTGCCTAGCGATCGCCTGATCCCAATGCACCAGGACGATCGCGGTTACTGGCAGGTTACAACTCGCGCCCGACCCGGTACCCCGTACCGTTACCAACTCGATCGCGAGCTTGAACGCCCCGATCCCGCCTCCCAGTGGCAGCCGCAGGGGGTACATGGGCCTTCCTTTGTAGTTGATCCTGCCTTCAAGTGGCAGGATGCTGACTGGCGGGGGATTCCCCTCGCCCAGATGGTGATTTATGAGTTGCATGTGGGCACCTTTACGCCAGCGGGAACGTTTGCGGCGATCCTCGATCGGCTGCCCGATTTAGTCGATTTAGGCATTAACGCGATCGAACTCATGCCCGTGGCCCAATATCCCGGCGATCGCAATTGGGGCTATGACGGGGTGTATCCCTATGCCGTGCAAGACACCTACGGAGGGCCAGTGGGGCTGAAAACCCTGGTCAATGCCTGTCATCAAGCCGGGATCGCGGTGATCTTGGATGTGGTCTATAACCACCTGGGACCGGAGGGCAATTATCTCTGGGATTATGGTCCCTACTTCACCGAGAAATACAAAACCCCCTGGGGCAGTGCGGTCAATTTTGACGACGCGGACAGCGATGAAGTGCGGCAGTATTTTCTCGAAAATGCCCTGTACTGGCTGGGTGACTTTCATATTGATGCCCTACGTCTGGATGCCGTTCATGCAATTTATGACTTCAGTGCCCAGCCGTTTTTGCAGGAGTTGGCCGATCGTGTTGCAGCCCTCGCTGATACCACCTATCAACGCTATTTAATTGCCGAAAGTGATCTGAATGATACCCGTGTCATTCGGCCTAAATCGAGCGGGGGATGGGGCCATGATGCCCAGTGGTGTGATGATTTTCACCATGCCTTGCATAGTCTTCTAACGGGAGAGAAATCGGGCTATTACCTGGATTTCGGCAGCATTGAACACCTGGCCCAAGCCTACCGACGGGGGTATGTTTATGCGGGGGAATATTCAGCCCACCGGCGGCGACGGCATGGCAATGATCCCCGTAATTGTGCGGCGGAACAATTTGTGGTCTGTTGTCAAAATCACGATCAGGTGGGCAATCGCCTCGCTGGTGAACGCTTATCTCACCTGTTAGACTTTGAGAGATTGAAACTGGCCGCTGGGGCGACGTTGTTATCACCGTTTGTACCCATGCTATTTATGGGTGAGGAGTATGGGGAAACGGCTCCCTTTCTCTATTTCGTCAGTCATGGCGATGCGAATTTGATTGCCGCTGTGCGCCAAGGTCGGGCCGAAGAATTTAAGTCGTTTCACTGGCAAGGGGAGGTGCCTGATCCCCAAAGCGTTGAGGTTTTCCAACAATCAAAATTGGACGAGTCGCGATCGCGGCAAGGACAACCGAGTGTCCTGCGATCGTTCTATAAACAGTTAATTCAACTACGGCGGACGGTGCCTGCCCTTGCTAACCTGGACACGCGTTCCCAGACCGTTGTCACCCTGCCGGACCAGCCTGGACTTTGGTTGCATCGTTGGACTGCGGCTAACCAGGTGTTGCTCTACCTGAATTTTGCCCCAACGGCATTGCCGTTTGCAGCCCCCAGGCCACCGGGTTCCTGGCAACGCCTGCTCGATTCGGCGGATCGCCAATGGGCGGGAACTGGCGCGATCGCTCCCCCGACGCTTCAGGACGCCGTTACCGTTACGCTTGCTCCCCACAGTGTGGTGCTCTATCAAGCATAACGCCAACCTCTGCTCCCATCAGTCCAGGCCATTGGGGCAATTTAAGCGATCGGCACAGTCCCAGTCACCTGCCCCACCTGTACTAGCCAATGCCGCTATCAGGCCACAGTTGTTATCCTAAACACACCAGGAACAATCCCAGCCCCTCTGCCAGTAACGGCATCCTTCCCTCCCTATTTGACGTTTCATTTGAATCATCACTATGTTACGCATCCCTGTTGCCACCTATCGCCTCCAATTCAATCTTGACTTTACCTTCAAAGATGCCCAAGCAATTATTCCCTATCTGGCGGAATTAGGCATTTCCGATATTTATGCCTCGCCGGTTCTTAAGGCCCGTAGTGGTAGCGGACATGGCTATGATGTTGTTGATCCCGATCAGATTAATCCAGAACTAGGAACCCCAGACGAGTTTGCCGCGCTCATGCAGACAGTTCATGATCATGGCTTAGGTTGGTTACAGGATATTGTGCCCAATCACATGGCCTTTAGTAGCCAAAACCTGATTCTCGTTGACATACTCGAAAATGGGCCAGAGTCCCAGTATCGTAACTTTTTTGATATTAACTGGGAGCATCCCTATGCAGATATGAAAGGGCGATTACTTGCTCCTTTTTTAGGAAAATTTTATGGTGACTGTCTCGAAAGTGGTGAATTAGAGTTGCAATATGATATCCACGGCTTCTCAATTAACTACTATCATCAAAAACTCCCCCTAAAGATCGAAACCTATACCCAGGTCCTTACCCATGACCTCGATCGCCTGCGACGACAACTCAGTCGCAATGATCCTAACTTTGTCAAACTCCTGGGCGTTCTCTATGCCCTACGCTATATGCCATCCCTAGCGGAGGGTGAGGAGCGCTATGAGCAAATTGCCTTTATTAAACGGATGTTGTGGGAAGTGTGGAACGAAAGTGAGGTCATTCGCGACTTCATTCAGGAAAATATTGCCATTTTTAATGGTAAGATCGGTAAGCCGGACAGCTATAACCTCCTGGATAATCTCGTAGCTGATCAATACTTCCGCTTATCCTACTGGAAGGTGGGGAATGAAGAATTGAACTATCGCCGATTCTTCACGGTCAATGATCTAATTTCGTTGCGGGTTGAGCGGGAGGAGGTTTTCGACAAGATCCACGCCCTCACCCTCAGTCTGGTAGCTAATAAACAGATCACAGGGTTGCGCATTGATCATATTGATGGTCTCTATGATCCAACCGCATACCTGAACCGTTTGCGAGAGGGGGCTGAAGATGCCTATATTGTGGTTGAAAAGATTCTAGAAGGTCACGAGAGTTTGCCCGTGAATTGGCCGGTCCAGGGAACGACTGGCTATGATTTCCTAAATCAGGTGAATGGCCTTTTCTGCCAACTGGCTTCGGAAGAACTGTTGACTAATATTTACTATCGCTTTACTGGCAATCCAGAGATTTGCGACGGCTCGATCGCTCAAAAAGTAAGGTTTGTTGAGGACTTAATCGATCAGAAGAAACGCCTGATTATCGACAAACACATGGCAGGAGATATTGACAACCTGGCCTATCTGCTCAAGGAGTTATCCAATCGCTATCGCTATGCCAGTGACTTTACGATTTATGGCCTGAAGGCAGCGCTGATCGAAATTTTGGCAGTCTTTCCGGTGTATCGAACCTATATCAATGGCGATGGGGCAAGTCTTGCTGATCAGGAAATTATTCAACGGGTATTGGCTAAAGCCAAGGCGAATATTCCCAACTTTTTGAATGAACTCAGTTTTTTGGAAAAGTTCCTGTTGGGCAAGTTTGATGACTCCCTATCGGAAGATGACCAGCAGGCGTGGTTGCACTTCCTCATGCGTCTACAGCAATTTACCGGTCCCCTTATGGCTAAGGGGGTTGAGGATACGGTGCTGTATATTTACAATCGCCTGTTATCGCTGAATGAGGTGGGTTCAGATCCGAGTCAGTTTGGGGTATCACCCGATGTCTTCCATGCGTTTAATCAGGATCGCGCTGAATATTGGCCCCATGCCATGTCGGCAACGTCTACCCATGATACAAAACGGGGGGAAGATGTGCGTGCCCGTCTCAATGTGTTATCGGAAATTCCTGAAGAGTGGGAGCAGTATCTACATATTTTTCAGCAGGCTAATGCAGCCTATAAGACGGAGGTTGATGGTCGGGATGTGCCCGATCGTAATGATGAATATTTTCTTTATCAAACCCTGTTGGGAACCTTCCCTTTTGATCCTGTGGACTATGCGGCCTATACCCAGCGTATTCAAGACTATCTTATTAAGGCCATTCGTGAAGCCAAGGTCTATACCGCCTGGTTGAAACCGGATAGCAGCTACGAAGCGGGGGTTACCCAGTTCGCCCAAGAGATTCTCAAACAATTGGCGGCAAATGAAGAGACCCCATTTGTCACTGCTTTTCGTGAGTTTTTACCCAAACTTCAACACTTTGGCATCTTGAATTCCCTGTCCCAAGTTTTGCTGAAAGCGACCGTGCCGGGGGTGCCTGATTTTTACCAGGGAACGGAATTATGGGAGCTGAATCTGGTTGATCCGGATAACCGTCGTCCAGTCAATTTTGAAAAGCGGTTGGCCTGGTTACAGGATCTTCGCAAGCGGGGGGGCGATGCCCGTGGGAGTAATCCGGAAGGACAGCGGGCTACCCTGATTGCTGATTTATTGGCCACACCTGCCGATGGTCGGATTAAGCTCTTTTTGATGCACCAGGCCCTCAAGGCACGACATCTCTATCAGGAGACTTTCCAGCGGGGTGAGTACGAGAAGTTGAAAATTCTGGGTAGTCTTAAGGAGCATGTCATTGCCTTTGCTCGCCGCTGGGATCACACGATCGCGATCACGATTGTGCCCCGTTTGCTCACTTCGTTGCTAAAGGTGGGAGAATATCCGCTGGGTGAGCACGTTTGGCAGGAAACCCGGATTTGTCTGCCGTTGGGGTTGGCTTCTAGCTGGCGTAATCTGATTACCGGCCAGGTGGTTGAGTGTGAGGAAACGATCTGGCTGCGTGAGGCTTTGAGGGATTTTCCGGTAGCGTTGTTGGTGTGTGAGGCGCTCCCGGAGGGGGAGAAAAAACCGGAGGCCGATCCTGGATTGGGGATTTAAGGTGCTTCTGAATCCCTCAGGCACGCAGGGCACAAAGGAACACGAAGAGGGGGGTATTATCTGGGTGGCTGGGTGGTTTTTATAGCCATCGTCATTTGGGTTAGGACAAGGGGCTTAAGCCCCTTGTTGATCGGCTTAAGCCCCTTGTTGATCACAGCCTTGGAAATGTCCTAATGAGCGTGACTACCGCTATAGGTAGGGAGAAATCGATGATCAATGTTCCTCAACCTACGGCACCGATGTCGGCGATCGCACCGCCTGTACAAGGCTGGCAGGGTTTGCTCGACCTCCACTTTAGTCAGCGTCAGGGGGAAACGTACCTACGCCAAGAACGGCTTCAGGCTCCGCTCAAGATCCAACGACCTTTTTTCCCAGAGGGTGCCGGTGTCTGCCATTGCGTGGCGTTGCATACGGCGGGGGGGATTGTCGGGGGCGATCGCTTGACCCAAACCCTGAGCTTAGATGCCCAAACCCAAGTCTTGCTGACGACAGCGGCAGCAACGAAGGTCTATGCCAGTGAGGCCCGCACGGCTTCTCAGGATATCCAGCTCACGCTCGGGGCAGCGGCTTGTTTGGAATGGTTGCCCCAGGAGACGATCGCGTTTCAAGGTGCCCACTATCGCCAAAGGTTGCGGGTGGATCTGGCTCCCGGTGCCCGCTGGTTGGGGTGGGAGTTGACACGCTTTGGGCGCAGTGCGCGGGGGGAGGAATTTATCGAGGGGGATTGGCGATCGCACACGGAAGTCTGGCAAGGGGAGGTACCGCTGTGGCTCGATCGGCAGTGGCTACCGGGCAATACTACCGTTTTCCATAGCCCGCATGGTTTGGCCAGTCAACCGGTGGTAGGGACCTTTGCGTTTATTGGTCAAGCCGTAGACTTAGCATTGCTGGCACAAATCCGGACCCTGGCTGAAACCCTCCAGATGCAAGCGCATACGGGCGTCTCGCGATTACCCCAGGGCTTGTGTTGTCGCTATCGGGGGGCATCGGTGGCGATGGCCAGACAGTGGTTTGTGGCCATTTGGCAGGTGTTGCGCCCTTGGTATCTGGGACGGGCGATCGTCATCCCACGGGTATGGCCAGGGTGAGCCTCAACTATTGCCAATCAACAATGCTGGAGAATCTACTGAAACTAGACGACACAAGCCTTGCCCCTGGCTGCCGTCAATGCCTCTGGTGATCGACACTGCCCTCCCCTAGCTGCGGGAAAAACCTTCCTGTCCAAGATTTTTGATTGCCATCAATACTAAAGTACTATAGTATAAAAATATTGATATTGCCTAAGTACTTAGGTAGGGATTGACGGCAAGGGAAGGATGCAAGCGAACGATCGGGTGTTAGTAGCGATCATGAATAATCAGGCCGACTGGGCGATCGCACGGGATCAGCATTGGTACCGAATTCCAGTCACGAGCGTGAAGCAGTCCATGCAACGGAATTGGCCACCCGCCTGGATCGCGTTCTATCACACCAAGGTCTTCGGCGGTGAGGCGTATCGGGTGCAGTACTATGCCCCGGTATTGCGAACACCAGTGGTATCGCGATCGCAGCTTTTCCCGGCAGAGCCAGTCAATGCGAAAACCCAGAAAACGTATTATCAGGTCTTGATGGGTCCTTTAAGGCGATTACCGGCCCCAATCTTGAGTCGGCGGTGGCGGCGGATTAATTTTATCCCCACGATCGGTGAGAAGTTTATGCAAGCAATGGAAATCAACGATTTGTACCATGAAAGTCCACTAGAGGATCGCCTCTGGGTTGCATTAAAACGGCGACAAATTCAAGCGGAGCGGCAGGAATTTGTTACTATTCATAAGCGCAAATATGCGTTAGATTTTGCGATTTACTGTCAGTTGGGTAAGATTGATGTCGAAACCGATGGGGATACTTGGCACGCAAATCCGCAACAGGCCGAAAAGGATCGCTTACGGGACAATGCCTTAACCACAGAGGGATGGCGGATCTTACGGTTTGGCTCCCAGCAGGTGTGGGAACAGGCGGGAGAATATTGTGTGAAAACGATCGCGAAAAATATCGAGCAGTTGGGGGGAGTGCAAACGCCCCAACAAAAAAGAACAGGTGAGGGCTAGCCTTCCTGTCCTGTTGAACGAATTCCGCAGTGTAGGTTTAGAACTGGAACTTCCTAGACGAAGTTCATGCGTGAGAAGAGACTGTCGTTGGGGGCAATATCCTTAAGGACGGCGATCAATTCATCTTCTTCGTCCCAGGTACCGACATTGGGACCGTCATCGACATAAATGCCGGTACCGCCGGGTAAGCCATTAGGGCTGAAGTTCAGGATGTAGTTGACACCGCCTTTAAGTTGCAGCCGATCCTGAGAGGCGTTGAAGTCTTCGATCAGGGCATAGTCGCCATAGCCTGCACCGGGACCAATATTGTTGTAGTAGACGGTGTTAGTCGTGCCCAAGACGAACAGGTTTGCGCCTTCACCCCCGACGAGGGTATCGATTTCACCGACGGATTCCCGATCGCGCCCGACCCCATCCAGGGTATCGTTGCCTAGGTCGCCGCTGAGGTAGTCATCACCGCGATCGCCGAGCAATGAGTCATTGCCTTTACCGCCGTAAAGGGTGTCATCGCCATCGCCACCGCGCACGGTATCATCACCCAGATCACCCCGCAGGAAATCGTGGCCCCGCTCACCGTTGATAAAGTCGTTATCTTTACCGCCGTAAACGGTATCATCCCCATCACCGCCATAGAGACGATCGTCGCCTTGGTTGCCGAACAATTTGTCGCTACCGTTGCCGCCGATCAGGAGATCGCGACCTTCGCGACCGAGGATGGTATCGTTACCGCCCGCACCGTCGATCGTGTCATCGAAGGGACCGCCATAGATGAATTCGGGTGCTTCGGTGCCCCTAAAGTTATTGCTGGTGGTGGTGGACAGGTAGATGGGCGGGAGCGCACCGCCGGGAGGTGGCTCGATCGTCGGGGTGAGGGCCGGGGGCACAAAGGGCGGCGGGAAGATTGGGAAGGTGGGCGTCCCGCCAGGAGGCGGAGTACCAGGAGTGCCGGGAATACCGGGAATACCGGGAGGGCCGGGAGGGGTAGGGGTGGTCACAGTTGTATTGGTGCTCGCGGTGTTGTTATTCTCATTACTTTCGGCGATCGTGTTGTCCGGATCAACCACAGCCGTGTTGGTAATGAGGCCAGCCGTTTCGGGGGCGGTGCCGGTGATGGTGAGGGTGGCGCTTTGACCAGCGGTGAGGCTGCCGTTGCTGAAGGTAACGATGCCACCGGATTCGTTGGCGGTGAAGCCGTTGGTGACGCTGGTGCTATCAAAGGTAAAGCCGCTGGGGAGGGTGTCTTTAACGACAATACCGGTTGCAGCTTTGCCACCATCGTTCTTGACGGTGAGGGTGTAGTTGAGGGTGCCGCCCGTGAGGACGGGGTCAGGAGTATCGGTCTTGGTAATGGTCAGGTCGGGTAGGGCATTAACGGTGGTCGTGTCAGGTCCTGTGTTGTTACCTAAATTCGGGTCGTTAACACCACTCGGCGGAGAAATGATGGCGGTATTGGTGATGATAGTGCCATCAGCAGCGTTAGGGGCAACGGTAGCGATGACGGTATAGGTGATCGAACTACCCGCAGGCAGGGTGACCGTATCGCTGATGTTGCCGGTACCAGAAGGCTCAACACCAATTGCGCCACCCGTGCTACTGGTCCAACTGGGGGTGCCCAATTCGGCGGGGAAGGTGTCAGTAATCGTGGCTCCGGCGGCATCACTGAGGCCCGCGTTGCTGGCGACGATCGTGTAGGTGGTTGGGCTACCAGCCATCACCGAGTCTATCCCATCACTCTTCGTGATTGAGAGATCGGCGCTGGCACCAATGGTATTGATGTCATCAGCGCTATTGTTGCCGGTATCCGGATCAGTGACTCCTGCTGGGGCAGTGATCAATGCGGTATTCGTGACTGAGCCAGTTGCCGATGGGTCAATGGTGGCGACGACAGTATAGGTGATCGAACTACCCGCAGGCATTGTCACGGTATCACTGATATCGCCACTCCCATCGGTGTTGCCTGTAGCCCCACCGCCAGCCGTACTGGTCCAACTGGGGGTGCCCAATTCGGCGGGGAAGGTGTCGGTAATCGTGGCTCCAGCGGCATCACTGAGGCCCGCGTTGCTGGCAACGATCGTGTAGGTGGTTGCTGCACCCGCCACCACACTGGTTACCCCGTCATCTTTCGTAATCGATAGGTCGGGTTCGATCAGAACTGTATTGCTGTCTGTGGCTGAATTGTTATCCAGGTCGGGATCAGTCAAACTAGATTCAAGGCTGACAATGTTATCGATCGTGCCTGTAGCTGCTGGATCAATAGTTGCCGTGATAGTGTAGGTGAGGCTGCCACCGTTGGGAATCGTAATGCCAGTATCCAGGATTTCGATCGGGTCCGTAGCGTCTGAGCCAGAAGCTTCAAAACCATCGGTGCCTACTGAGCCTTCTGCTGTCCAGCTAATGCCAGTAATCCCAGTTGGGAAAGGATCGGCGATCGTGGCATCGGTAATATCGGCAGTTCCGGGGTTGTTAGCAACGATCGTATAAGTAGTTGTTCCTCCCGCAACGACGCTATCAACACCATCGTCCTTCGTAATGGTTAAATCAGAGGCAAGGGCATAGATTGCATTGCCCAAGGCCAGCATATCGACGCGCGGAAAATCTAGCCCCGTATTAGTTACATTATCATCTTCATCATCGCCGTCATTGATGATAACGGCGCTAGTACGCAACAGATCAACAAATTCAGTTTGGGTGAGCCTGCGGCCAATCACTTGCATTGCCAGTTGTTGGGAAAGGGCAGCAATCCCTGCGATATGGGGAGCGGCTTGACTGGTTCCTCCAAAACCAGGGTCAGCATTAGGGCCATTACTAAAAGCATCAGCCCCAACAATAAAAGCACCGGGAGCAAAAATATCAGTTAATGTTGCACTACGTTGCGAGAAACTAACGATGCGATCGGCCCCAGTGGTATTATCTATAGAACCATCTACCCAGCCAATAGGTCCATGGTCTGCATCCCAAACGGCACTAACAGCTAGGGAATTTGCATCGGCTGCTGGATAAGCAACACCCTGGGCACTGCCAAATGGGAAAAAGCTGTTCCCTGCTGAAGAAACGGTGATCACACCTAGCGCTCTAAGGGCCGCAATTTCATCAGAAATATCATACAAAGCCTGTTCAGTATTATAGTTACCGCTGTCTCCTAGAGACATATTAATAGCAGCAATATTAAAGGTTCCAGCTAGAGTTGCAACCTGTCCCAAAGCACTCTCAAGATAAGACCATTCTCCAACGCCAGCATCTGTAAATACTTTGAAGGACATGATACTAGCATTGGAAGCCATGCCAGTGTACGTGCCATCAGAAGAGGTGGCAATACTGGTTACATTGGAACCATGACCATCATTGTCAGTCGCATTAGCATCACCATCAGCAAAATCATACTGATAAATAATACGATCGGCAATGCCATTAGAGTCACTGTCTGGACCAAAAAAAGGATGATCTAATTTAATACCTGTATCGAGAATCCCAACGGCAAAATTACTGCCATCAATTCCAGAAAATCTTGGATCAGCTCGAAAGGCATCCAGATTAATGAGGAGTCCAGAGATGTTGGTTTGGATTTGTACAGGTGGTAAACCAACACTCGTAGTAAACATAGGCTCAGTTGAGCCAGTGAAAGTTACTAGTGAAAGAACCTTATTGATAAAATTTTGAGTTGGTTTACCAAATTCATCAAAAGCATCTTCAGGAGGAGATTTAGCCAAGGCATTCAGCTTGGCTACTCGTAGCAATTGATCATCCTTTAATGCAGAATCTTGAAAGTCTTGGGAATTGATCGTAGCCATAATAGTCTTCTCCTCTCACTCTTCTCACGCCACACATCCACCTAGTTCTGCCCAGGGACCATCGCTTGGATATACAAATGAAAAAGTAGCGCTCCCAATGAACGCCACTAACCTTAATACGCTTAAAGAAGCTGTCCCAATCGACATCCAAAGAGCCTTAGCATCATAAAGCCCTAATCATTAACTGAGTGAACGATTTGCCACTCAACAATAACGCAACTTTCGAGATTGTCAACTATAAAATTTTGCTGAATATACAAAGCAGAAAGAAGACATGAGGATAGCGCGATCGCCAATGTTTAATCACGTTTCAATGGCGGTTTTATTGGCTTCAATGGCGGGTTCACAATTCCTGCCATCACCCGTCGATATTCTGGTGCAACCCGCCCCTACAGTTGCGGTACCTGTAGGACCTGTTTAAACAAAATTTATACGGGCAAAAAGATTATCATTGGGGGCAATATCCTTCAATACGGCGATCAATTCATCCTCCTCATCCCAAACCCCAGGTGTTGAACCATCATCAATATAAATGCCTGTTCCACCGGGTAAACCATTGGGACTAAAGTTCAGGAGGTAATTCACGCCGCCTTTCAATTGCAGTCGGTCTTGGGAGGCGTTGAAGTCTTCGATCAGGGCGTAGTCGCCATAGCCCGCGCCCGGACTCCGATCGTCATAGTAAATCGTATGGGTTGTCCCTAAAACAAAGAGGTTAGAACCTTCCCCACCGATCAGCGTATCAATCTCACCCACCGAATCCCGATCGCGGCCAATGCCATCCAGGACATCATCACCCAAATCACCACTCAGGTAATCATCCCCCTTATCACCCAGCAACCAATCATTGCCTTTACCACCGTAAAGGGTGTCATCACCATCACCACCCCGCACCGTATCGTCACCCAGATCACCGCGCAGGAAATCATGACCCCGTTCACCGTTGATAAAGTCGTTATCTTTACCGCCGTAAACGGTATCATCACCATCACCGCCATAGAGACGATCGTCTCCTTGGTTGCCGAATAATTTGTCACTGCCATTGCCGCCAATCAACAGATCACGCCCTTCACGACCGAGGATGGTATCGTTACCGCCCGCACCATCGATCGTGTCATCAAAAGGACCGCCATAGATAAATTCCGGTGCTTCCGTTCCCCGAAAGTTATTGGGACTGGTCGTTGAGAGATAGATTGGTGGCAGGGCACCCCCAGGCGGTGGTTCGATCGTCGGGGTGAGGGCCGGGGGCACAAAGACGGGCGGGAAACCGGGGAAGTTGGGGAAGCCGGGAACGCTGGGGAAGCCGGGGCCAGGGATATTTGGCGGCGTCGGCATGGGTGGAATTGGGGGAACCGTTGCCACGGTGGTCATTGCCGTGGCCGTATTGTTGTCCTCATTGCGCTCCGCAATCTGGTTATTGGGATCAACCACCGCCGTATTGGTCAGCGTACCCGGTTCTTGCGGCGCACTGCCAGTGATGGTGAGAGTGGCGCTTTCCCCATCCGCCAGACTGCCCCCAGAGAAGGTGACGATGTCACCGGACTGACTAGCCGTAAAACCACCGCCACTAACCCCTGTTGACAAGAAATTGAACCCGCTGGGTAGGGTATCTTTTACCTCAATATTGGTTGCTGGAACTCCACCCGCTACATTCGTCACCGTCAATGTATAGGTTAAGGTACCGCCCACCAACACTGGATCGGGAGTATCGGCTTTGGTAATCGTCAAATCAGGCAGATCCGAATTCACCTGGGTCGCGATCGTCACCGTATTGTTATTCTCATTGGCCTCCTCAATCAAGTCATCGGGATCGACCACCGCCGTATTCTCGATCGTGCGCGGAAATTCCCCTGTATCCGGTGCCGTTCCGGTAATTGTAATCGTGGCGCTAGCCCCTGATGCCAGTGTTCCATTAGTGAACGTAATCTCATTACTCGCTAACGGTAAAGTCGGTGCGACAAAACCACCACTACCAACTGTGATGTCGGTTACCGTGAAGTCAGTCGGCAGAATATCCCGCACCTCAATTCCCGTCGCATCAACCCCATTCGCAGCATTACTGACCGTCAGCGTATAGGTGAGCGTCCCCCCCTTCGCAACGGGATCAGGAGTATCTGTTTTCGTAATACTAAGATCTGCTAGATTCGGGGTTACCGCCTTTAGCTGCCAGCCTAAATCTTGCAAGATTCCCAGCGTAATGGGTCCTGGATCATGAATGGCTTCATTAGGAGCCAAGGAGGGAGTCATCAATGAGTTCGGGTTGAGAGGAGGAAACGTATCCTCATCCAGGTGGGCAATGCTACTACCGTTGTCAAACTCATCAGGTGCATAGAGCTTGGGAGGGACCCTATTGTTGGCTTCATTAGCATTAGGACCATTGAAAAATAAGTCATCTCCAGTAAGCTGACTACCTAGCTCAACGGAAGGATTGGGAAAATCTTCGATCAGTTTTTGTCCTGCACCATTTTCAACAAATCGATCGAAGATTACCGGAATGGGTGGGTTCTCTAAACCCCATATACCTTGGTTATCGACTAGATTAAAATCAAATGAACTAAGAAAGCCCAGCCCATGCGCAATCTCGTGAAGAACAACTGACACAAAATCTATTTGCAATGGACCAGGACTGCCATCAGTACCAAAATACCAATTAACGCCCACACTATTAAACTTAGTAGTAATTTCAGGGGTTGCACCATTGAGATCAGAATTACTAATCTGATTAGCTAGTGCAACTGGATAGAACGTGTCAACTTGAGGAGAATTATCAAAGTTTGCAAAGACACCTTCAGGACCAGCTTCTGCTAAGACACCTGCATCCAATGGTGTAAAACTAGCGTCAATAACAACCTCAATAGGTGTCAGAAGCAAGCTATCCCAAATATTCACAGCAAACTGAAATGCTTGTTGAATTTCGGTGGTAAAACCGGAACCATAGTTAACTGTAATAGTCTTTGCAGAGACAGAATTATCTATCTGAAGAAAGTCAGAGAATGGAATATATGATGGTCCATTTCCAGGGGCTACCCGCAAGGAACTGAAAGCGTCCGGAAAAATTTCCGGCAACCATATCCCAGATGCTGAAGTGATAGGTGGAGGAAATACTGCTTCCTCAAGGTGGGTAATGAGGTTAGTGCGTTGGAATGACGTCGCTGGGGTTAACAAATTGATACTGAAGCCAGGATCTCGTGCTTCGGCAGTCCCTACTTGTAGAAAATGATCCAATCCTGAACTGAAATAGCCGATCGCGATCGCTTCTTGCACATCTGGGTACTGCGCCAGATAGAAATCTTCATTCCAATAAGGCAGCAGTGCTTCTGCTGTCAAAACAGAACTGTTGCCAAACCCTGCGATCGCGATCGTTGCCATACCCTGCTCCTCACTCTTCTCACATCACATCAACGGTGTATATGGCATAAACAGAGAACTGACACCCACAATGCGTGCCAAGACCCTGCTTAAAGATTCAATTGTCCCCTTGACGATAACTTAAAAAAATCGATTGTCAAGGTTGAGCTGTTGCTAGTTTCACCTCAGCCCGCCAGAGCAAGCGATCGCCCTGCCGATACCCCACACTCACCACCTGAACCCGTTCCCCCGGTGCCACCATTTCCCCCTGGAGTTGATGAAGCTGAGGATCAAACGGTACGATCGCGCCAATGGGACCGATCGCTTCCACCCCCCAGTGGTGTAACAACTGCTTGATCGGGTGTGCCAATTTAAGTAATCGTTCCGCCGGGAGATCCGGCTTTGCAGCCACCGCTGCTTCCGCTCGCGGCCACGATCGCAACCACGGCTCCAGCATATCCAAACTATCCCGCTGAAACTGGGCTAAGAGCGATCGCTGTTGCTGTACCAACTGGGCCTGGAGCATCCCATACTCCTGCTCATAGGCCGCTAATTTTGCCATTAGTGCCGTTGTCGATACCGCTAGGCTGTTGTCGCCCGATTGGCCCTCCGGTGCAACCTCCCCAGCACTGGCCAGCATTCCTGGCGGTGCGAAGGTTTCCAGAAACGTGATCAGAGACATTTGCAGCGATCGGCTGAGGCGCAACAGCGTATCGAGCGACATCCGATCAATCCGCCCCTGCCGCAGGTGACGGATTTGTCCCCGCGAAACCCCCGCCTGTTGCCCCAAAGCCGCAAAACTGGCAATCCCCACTGCCTGCATCTGACGACGCAATACCGATGTACAATCCACACTCTGTCCTAGGGGTTGCGACGTTGTTGACATATATTGGCCTAGCTCACGCTCTAGCTGCACCTATCCTTAAATAGGGTAACGGGTTGAGTAGCGGTATTATGACGAGTGTTATGCCTCCCAGGCTGGCAGCCTGAACCTAGAGTGGTTAATCTCTCTAGTACAGCAAGTTATACCGTTCGCCCTGTTTGGCGTGTCAGGTTCTCGCCTGTTACAACTGAAGTCGTTATTACGAACGTTGCAGAATTGATTCTCTGCTCTACTAGGCAACCGCTGGGTGAAGTCGTCTGGGAAATCTGGTGAATCGATAGTTATCTATACCTGAGGTGAACCTTGTGGGTGTAAACATTCTAATGGCAGCAGTATCCCTACTTTTCTACTGGCAAAGTTGGGTCATCCCCCCGTCGTTTGGGATAACTGGCAACGCGATCGCGTCCCTCGCCCATCCTGGCAGCAGCCCCGCGATCGTGGCTAGCCTGTTGTCATTTCCAGGGACTCCCCCCACCAACCTAGGCATTAAAGCCGGAAAACTAGCCCCCTGCCCCAGTACCCCCAACTGCGTTTCCAGCCAGAGCCAGGACGCTCAACACAAAATCGCTCCTTTGACTTATACCGGTAACGCCAAAGCCGCCTTCGCCGATCTCAAAAAAATCGTCGAGCAACAGGAACGCACCCACATCGTTAACGCCACGGATACCTATCTTTATGCCGAATTTGCCACTCCGATTCTGGGCTTTGTCGATGACGTTGAGTTTTGGCTCGATCGCGCCCACAAAGCCATCCAAGTGCGATCGGCTTCCCGATTAGGGGAATCCGATCTTGGCGTTAACCGCAAACGTTTGGAAAGCATCCGCAGCCAATGGCAAAAACAGCGCCAACCCTCTGCCTGATACCCTAGAGATCGGTTTATCCTAGCGTAGGGGCGGATTGCGCCAAGTGCTTGACTCAGGCGACCAACCGCGTAAACCCGCCCACAAGAACCTGTACGGGTTGCACCCACCACTTGACGCAGTACCGCCCCCTCAACAACCCGCCCACCAGGGTGAACCGACGCAAACCCGATCGTCCGACTACCCATGTCCTCCCTCAGCGCCAAGGTTGAAGCCATTTTGTACCTGAAAGGGCAAGCCCTGACGATCGCCCAAATTGCCGAATATGCCAACCGCGATCGCGATGCCGTTGAAGAAGCCCTCTTGGAACTCATGGACGACTACAACCATCGCGACAGTGCCCTAGAAGTAATTGAAACGACTGAGGGGTATAGCCTACAACTGCGCACCGCCTTCCAGAGCCTCGTCGAGCAACTGATTCCCCTGGATTTGGGTGTTGCGGCCCTACGCACTCTAGCAGCGATCGCCCTGAAGGGATCGATTTTGCAAACTGAATTGGTCGAACTGCGGGGATCGGGGGCCTACCAGCACGTCCAGGAATTGATCGAAAAGGGATTTGTGCGTAAACGTCGGGTGGCCGATAGCCGTTCCGCCCGCCTACTGCTCACTGATAAGTTTTTTCGATATTTCCAAACCGAGTCCCTGCCCCAGATCCCGAGCCTAGGGATGCTCGCCGCCGAACCAGAGACCCCAGAATCCGACGCCATTACCCCGATTGCCCCTGTAGATAGCGATCCTAACGGGGATACGCTAACCCCTTCCCCGTAGATTTACCGGCCCCAAACCCAGCCTTCGTGCGTTTCCGTGGGCAAAGCAACCGGTCACTCAGGCGAACCCACGCAAATTTAGGGAGGTGAAAATCAACAGAACCGTTTAGATTAGTAAATAACGAATGTGTATCCTGAGTACTCATGGTATTTAACCCTGACTTTCTGAATACGGACGTGGAAGACAGCCAGACCAATCTGCTGCTGCAATATCTCCAACACCAACCACCAGAAGTGTTGGCACGGGTTGTAAAGTCAGTTAGCCCTGAAATCAAAGAGATTATCTCCCAAAATGTCCAGGGCATGGTTGGAATGCTGCCATCGGAAGGGTTCAACGTTCAAATCACGACCGATCGTGACAACCTGGCGGGGTTGCTGGCCTCGGCCATGATGACGGGCTACTTCCTGCGGCAGATGGAGCAGCGGATGGAACTGGATGTCCACCTCACGGGGGAAAGCAATTTCGCAACGCCCTGGGATCGGTTTATGGCCAACCCACAGGCCACTAACCCGCTGGAATAGGCCCCGGCCCCGCGCCTACGCTGGCTCCGTTTTGACAAAATCTGCGTGAAAACTGAGTTTTGTCACAGAGGTTACCGACTTCTCCACTTACCCATAAAATTGACACAGACGCTCGATCGCTATGGGAGGGGGAGCCAATGGCCGCCGACACAGATACCAAACGCCCCATCTACAAACGTCCGATTCTGATCGGAGGGCTGGCGCTGTCGGTCTGCCTCTGGTTGTTAGATAGTCTTCAGCATGTGCTGGCGGAAGCAGGTACGTTCAGCTTTTTGGGCCTGCTGGCCCTAGCGGGTGGCATTATGGTGATGAAACCCCGATCGCAGCCCCTCACGATCGCCCCGCCCCCGCGTCCCTTGGATCGCACTGCGGTTGAAGCCGCGATCGCCCAAGCGGCGATCGCCATCGAGCAATTGAACCAGGAATTAGTCACCACGCCTGAAGGTCCCCTTTCGGTAAGCGTTTCTGAACAATTACAGGCATTACAAACCCGTTGGCAGGCGCTACGCCCAGAGATGGAACGGTCAACCCTGCGGGGAGCGATCGTGGGTAGCCCCTCGATAGGGAAAACCACGCTAAAAACCTATCTGGAGAGCCACAGTATTCCGTGGGATGAACGGGGCCTTGCGTGGCAGGAAATCGACGATTTACCTCTTGCCTGTGAGCAGCCGATCGCCGCGATCGCAAGCTGGTCGGTGCTGGCGGCTCAAGATGTGGTGATTTTCCTGGTTACGGGGGACCTCACGGAGTCAGAGCGCTATACCCTGCACCAACTGCAACAAGTCCATCTACGGACAGTGGTGGCCCTGACGAAGCAGGATCAGTATTTACCTAATGAGTGGCCTCTGGTGCTGCAACAGGTGCGCCAGCATCTCCAGGGCACGCTTGACTCGGCGGATCTGGTGGCGATCGCCCCGGCCCCCACGCCCCTCAAGGTACGGCAACAGCAGGCCGATGGTTCAATGCAGGAGTGGTTAGAAGCCCGTCCTGCCGATGTGAGCGCCCTGACCGATCGCCTCACGACGCTGGTCAAAACGGAACAGCCCGCCCTGATCCTGGCCACAACCCAACGGCTAGCCCAACAATTGCAGCAGGAAGCCCGCGCCGCCCGCAACGAACTCCGTCGCCAACGTGCCCTACCCGTGATTGAGCAATATCAGTGGGTGGCCGCCGCCGCAACCTCCCTGAATCCGGTGCCCACCCTCGACCTCCTGGCCACAACGGCGATTAATGCCCAGATGGTGCTGGATTTAGGCGCGATCTATCAATGTCCGCTTTCCTGGCAGCAGGCCCAAACCCTGGCGACAACCCTGGCGAGCCAAATGCTCAAGTTGGGATTAGTGGAAGTCTCAACCCAACTCTTGGGTAATGTGCTGAAGGGAACGTCCCTAACCTTTGTCGTGGGGGCGGCGATCCAGGGGGTGAGTGCGGCCTATCTAACCCGTGTAGCCGGTCTCAGTTTGGTGGAATACTTTGCCCAAGTGGAAACGGTGATGGCAACGGCAACGATGGGCGATCGTCTCCGCAAAATTGTCCAAACCGTTGCCCAAACCACCCAACGCAGCACGATTATCCAAGATTTTGCCCGACAAGCGATCGCGGCTTTACCCCAACCCAGTGCCGCTCCTACCGATGCGACACTATCACAAGGGTAATTACCACTGTTATTGAGACCACAAGCAAGCAACTAGAAAACGAATTTTTTGCACTTTTGCAATAAGGATCATTTATCTATTATTTGAACACACCCTTTTATAGCGGTAATAGAGTGTTATGAATAGCCGAATCAGCATTGATCCAGATATTTGTAATGGGCGACCTGTGATTACGGGTACCCGAATTTTGGCGCAAACCGTAATGGAGTTTCTAGGAGCAGGCGATTCTATTGAGGAAGTTTTAGAGGAGTATCCCTCTCTAAAGCGAGAAGATGTTTATGCTTGTATGCAGTTTGCAGCAAGGTTGATGGCTAATCATTATGAAGTCAGGAAGATTGCATGAATGGCTTCTTGTTTGATGAGAACTTGCCTGCGAGGATTCAATTCACACCATCTTTACCCATTACTCATATTTCAATTTTAGGAATAAGTCCAACTGATACCGAGATTTGGCAATATGCAAAAATTCAAAATTTAGTCATTGTAACAAAAGATGCAGACTTTTCAGATCGATTGATGCTTGATCCATCTCCACCTACAGTGATTCATCTCCGCTTTGGTAATATGAAGAAGCGCGAATTTCATAAGTTTCTAGCAGGGACTTGGCCACAGATTGAGGCTTTGATCGTTGACTACAAGCTAATTAATGTTTATCTAGATCGCATAGATGCGTTTATGCAACATCCCCAAGCAGATTTATGAACCAGATATCCAAAAACTTAACTCAATTTTTAAGTCGCCCAAAGATTTATTCAATTAGGATTGCCTCTTCTAATCTCAGGAAAAATATAGCAATTCCAGGTGATTGACGAGCGTGGGATAAGCATCCTGCTCGCGCAGGCTAGAAGCCTACCCCACAATATCTTGACGAGTCATTTAGGATTGCTATCGTTACCCTTAGTTATCCCGTGGAAGATTAGGATACTCCCCTCGCCTAACTTTGAGCCAAAATCTGTTGCAATGTTGCCTCAAATTTGTCAGGATCACATTCTACCTGCACACACTTGAGGGCATTCTGCCGTAACCGTTGCCACAGCTCTTCATCCTGGTAGAGACGCACACAGGCCACCGCAAATTCCTCGGTATCGTCCGCGACGAGTAAATCGACCTCTGGCTCCCAGCCCAATTGTTGGGCAATCAGGGAAGTGGCCACCACCGGCACCCCCCTAGCCGCCGCCTCATGGACCTTATGGGGAATCCCAGCCCCATACCGGGTAGGGGCAACGAACAGACGCGCCTGGTTATAAAGAGGCGTTAGATCGGGGACGGTACCCAGAACCTTAATCGCTGGATTGCCATCGCGCCAAATTTCGTAGTTAATAGCTTCGATGTAGTTACTCCCCGCAATGATCAGTTCCGCCGTTGGCGCAAGCATTTTTTGTATGAAGGGGAAAATATTTTGACTCAGCCAAACTACCGAGTCTGCATTGGGGGAATTGGCATCATGAATGGCACCAACGAAGAGTAATTGGGAGCGATCGCTAAACGCATTCGGGGTTGGCTGTGTTTCAAGAGCGTGACCCAAGGTATACACCGAAGAACAGCCATAGGTAATAAAGTGCTGCCGTTCAGCTTCAGAAACCGCAATGATACCTTGACTGCCTTGGGTAATGGCGACTTCCGCTGCAATTTGTTGTTTAATTTCGTCCGGTGTCGGTTCAGTTCCCCTTAATTTTTGCTGGGCAACATCGCGTAGACAATAAAGGGCTTCCGCATCGTAAATAATGGGGATTTCGATCGGGGCGCGATCGCCCTGAGCAAGAACTTCCTTTAGACACTGCATATTGTGGGGACGGCTGACAAAGATCAGGTCATAAAATCCTGGTCGCTCCTGCAAGAGGGCCTGTAATCGGGCTGAGCCAGAACCGTCGATCACTTCCACTTCTGGGGGTAAATCACTATACAGCGTTTGCCAATTTCCCACCGCAAAATTCATCGGGAAAACAGTGATAAAATAGCCTAATTTCACCATTAATCGAAGAATACGATTGGCACGGGTAAAGCCAGAACCAAGGTAGCGATGGGGAACACGATCGTCAATAAACAAAATCCGCTGTTGTTGGGTACGCGCAATTCGAGCCAGCACAATATTTTCTGGACGAGGCTCGTACTGTTGAGCTAACCAGGTGGCGTGTTTTTTAGCAAAAATAGCTTGATGTTCTGCCTGGAGCGCGATCGCACTACCTTGGGAATCAGAACTAGCAAATTCATAGTGCTGGATTACCACTTGGGGATCATAAATAACCGATTTTCCCTGTTCCCACAGTCGCACACAGTAATCCGTTTCTTCGTAATAAGCTGGGGCATAGGCTGAATCAAACCCACCCGCCTGCATAAATAAATCCCGCCGCGTGAGCAGAAATGCCGCAGAGCAATAGTCCACGGGTCGCCGGAATTGGTAGGGCGGTGCATGGGGATTATCGCCACGCCCATACCCTAAACAGGACCCATCCCGCCAGATGATACTTCCGGCTTCCTGGAGCGTGCCATCGGGCAGAATAATTTTGCCCCCCACTGCGCCGATCGTGGCATCTTTTTGCATTAGGTTCCAGGCATGGGTCAGGCTGTCGGGAAATAAACGGGCATCGTTATTCAGGAATAAGATATAGCGACCTTTGGCCACTTTCCCGGCCTGATTACAAGCCCGTAGGTAATGTAAATTTTGCCGATTGCGGATGACGGTTACCCCTTGGATTTGCTGGAGTAACTGGGGGGTTGCATCAGTCGAAGCATTGTCAACTAGGATGATTTCTAGGGACTTCAAGTTATTTCCCAGCAGCGATCGCAAACACGCCAAGGTCAATTCGGCCCGGTTGTAGAGAACCAGAATCACACTGACTTCCGGCTGCTCAATCCGGGGAAATTCTAAGATCGAAAGGGTATCCAGGAAGGTTTGTAAATCCTGCTGACACGCCTGAGTAAGTTGCTGTTTGAGGGCAGCGAGCGATTGGTTAACCGGCGGTTCAAGCTGAGGAGGCGGCACCGCTAAGCCCAGGAAACTGGAAAAATCGGTGGCTTCGATCGCGCGTCCTAGGCGTAATTTAAGCTTGAACCAGGTCTGGCGGAGTTGCCAAAACTTACTGGTTAGCATTGCCGCTAACAGATTGCGATTCTGGGTTAACAAATCTTGGGCGTGACGGGCTTCGGCTTGGGCGCGATCGCGGGTAGCCTGGGTTTGTTCGAGGGTGGCCTGGGTCGTTTGCCAGCGCTTCGTTAAATGTTGGGTATAGCCCTCAAAATAGTTGCGCGTTTGGGTCAGTTCGTTTTGGGTTGCTTCCAGTTCAAATTGGGTCTTCTGAATCACTGTTTCCAGGTGGCGGGCGTAGGCTTTTCCCTTGGCAAGTTCTTCTAAAGGCGTAGCGACGCGATCGTCAAAGATCTCACTCACCCGTTGCTTGAACGCAGCATTGGCAAAGCGATAATCTGGATGATAAATAATCTTGGCACAGAGGCGATAGCCCTCGACAACGGTCGCTCCGGCTTCAAAGTTACGATTGGTCTGTTGTTGAGGATGGAGACGAAACGTGGCGAGGGTGCGATCGATAAACCCAATGTGATAGCGACTCATGATGCGCAGCCACATATCCACATCAATTAAATGCTTCAGTTCCGGATCAAAAGGTCCGACTTCCGTAAAGACTGCTTTGCGAATTAGTACTGCTGTCGGCTCACCAATTTTATTGATCGGCTCTTCTAGTAAATTCGGATCAGCCAGTAAGGTTTCACCCGCCTGCACTCGATCGAGTGTTGACCAGGCCGCATGAACATTCTGACAGCCGTTATAAACTATCAAACAATGGGGATCATCCTGGGCAGATTCCGCTAGTAAGACCTGACGTTTGGCAAATACTAAACCGATCGCCGCCTCCTGCTCGGCCAAAGCGACCATTTCTTCAACACAGGTGGGTTCTAAGGTGTCATCCTGAAAGAGAAATTTAATATATTTGCCACTGGCTTTTTCAATACAAAAATTCCAATTCTCGACCAATCCCAACCGGGCATGGGGCAGAATCAGAAAATCGACCGGAGAACGGGCTTGGAATGCCTGCGCGATCGCGAGGGTGCGATCGGTGGAATCATCATCCGACAGAAGAATTTCCAGGTTGGGATAGGTTTGGGCCAGCGCACTCTCTAGTGCTTGGGCTAAAAACTCCTCACCGTTATAGGTTGGAATACAAATACTTACCCGTGGTAATGCGGTTGCGGCTGCCGTCACGATAATTCCTCAGTTTTCACCGATCCCTAGATAGGAGAGTCTAGCCTAATTGGGGCTTTGGATCTAGTACTGCCGCGATCCTCCCTCTCTGAATCAGTCTCTAGTCAGCGGCGAGAGAGGGTTCCCATAGGCAGCTCTCACTGCTCATCCAACTACTCACTAGGTATAAAACTGCGCTAGATTGCCCAAAATTAATTCCCCTAGAGGAAGTTGTATTAGGATACCTCGACAAATAAGCGCGCTTCTTGCAAAGAGCCTAGTACAGCAAACCTAAAGTCTCGCAATGTTGGTAGTAACGACTTTAGTCGTTGCCGGCTAAAGCCAGCACTACAAACTACGGTTGGCTGGTAGTAACGACTTTAGTCGTTGCCAGCTAAAGCCAGCACTACAAACTACGAACGTTGTAGAATTTACTTTTCGAGCGACTAGTGTACTGTGCTTGATGTTCACCATAGGGTAATTAATCGAGAAGCTTTAATTGTCTCTGCTTATTTCTGAAGACTTAATGAAGCTCAAGGCAGCATAATCTAGAGTTTTCCAAAAGCGATTGAATGGCTTCCACAGCAGAACGCATTAGAGCCTCAACCTCGTTTGTTAGTAGGTTACCACATCGCAACCAAATAATTTTAGGAGGAGAACCGTACAGCCGACTTCTTTCAGCAAAGTCTGCATCTTGAGTCACGATACAGAAGCCATTTGCTTTAGCAAATTCCCAAATCTCGGTGTCTGTTTTCTCTGCTAAACCATGAAATTGAACATGGCTAGATTCAGGAAAAATATCTGCCAAACGATTGACTAACTTCCGGCTCAGATTTTGATCGAATAAGAGTTTCAAGAAGCACCCGCTGACACCACTAAACGATGCTCACGATCAGCCGCAAATTCCAAACAGGCCCTTATATCGGCTTCTGTCAATTCTGGAAAGTCGTCAATAATCTCAGCAGTAGACATACCAGCCGCTAACCAACCTAGAACATCGTAGACCGTGATTCGCATCCGACGAATGCAGGGTTTGCCACCACGCTTGTCTGGCTCAATAGTAATAATGTCGCGATAGCCCATAATACGAACAGGTCACTTGTGTCTACTTAAGTCTAGAGCAGGCTAGCGCCTGACGGCAATGGACGATCGCCGGGGGGTCAGTCGCAAGTTACAGCTCACCTACCGCTGTTGAGCTTTGCCGTTGCCCGATCGTTGTGCAACCGTTGTGCAATACTCGCGCGTATAGTAGTGCAGTAGTGCCTAAATTTTTCCGAATCGATCGCCCCGAATCCCCAATGAACCTACCTACCTGCTCCTTGATTGTGGTCAACTACAATGGCGTCCATTACCTCAAGGACCTCTTTGCCTCTCTGCACGCCCTCGACTACCCCGCCGATTTACTAGAGTTGATTCTAGTCGATAACGGCTCCCAGGACGATTCCCTGGCCCTTGTCGCTGCGGCGTTTCCCCAGGTACAGGTGCTCCAGAATCCCATCAATAGCTTTACCAAGGCGCTCAATCTAGGGATTCAGGCGGCGCACGGGGACTATATTGGTTTTCTCAACAACGATGCCACGGTCGATCGTGCCTGGTTACGCCTCCTAGTCGCGGGCCTGGAGCAACAGCCGACGGTGGGGGCGATCAGCGGCAAATTGTTGTTTCCCGATGGCCGCATTAATAGCGTTGGGGTTGAGGAACAAGACAATTTCTACTGGGCCGATCGCGGCTTCGGGGAGGTTGATCAGGGCCAGTACGATACCCCTGGTGAGGTGACGGCACTCTGCTGGGCTGCGATCCTTTTTCGGCGGACCTGTTTGGCGCAGGTGGGACCGATCGACGAAGATTTTGTGATGTATATGGAGGATATTGACTACGCCCGTCGCTGCCGCGATCGGGGCTGGAGCCTGTATTACCTACCCACAGCGATCGCCTATCACCAATTCCGGGGGTCTAGTCAGGGCAATACCCTGGCGGAATATTTCTGCAACCGCAATCGGTTTCTCTACCTCGCCAAGCACGAACCCCAGGCCCTTGCCCAAGCGATCGCCACCTCGGTCTTTTTCACGGAGCACCAGTACGACCTCCTGCACGAAACCGTACCGGCCATGCTGAAAAAACTATTCGAGCATCAAGACCCGGATACCCTCACCCAGGTGCTTCCCAAGCTCCAGGAATTGTTGATTATTCTCTATGGTGTCGATACCAGCGATCACCTCTTGCAACGCCTGGAGGTCCTGCTGGGTTACCGCAAACCGCGATTGGGCATCTATGACCACGGCCTCCACTTCATTGGCGGGGGACAAAACTATGTCGCCACCGCTGCTGCCGCGATCCAGGATTTGTTTGACATTACCTTGATCGCCAATAAGCCGGTGACGATCGCCCAGCTAGAGGAGTGGTATGGCCTTGACCTGTCCCGCTGTCAGGTGAAAGTCGTTCCGTTACCGTTCTATGAGCAGCGGGGGGCACACCACATTGATTCCGGGCTGGCCAACGATTTGCCGGAGAACCCCTTTGACGCGATCGCGGCGGAAAGCCGGAACTATGACCTCTTCGGCAACGCCAACATGCTGGAGAAGGTCAAACCCCTCTCGCCCCTATCGGTGTTCTTCTGCCACTTCCCCGATACCCAGCGCGGTCCCTACTTTGCCGTGGATGACTACACCTTCATCCTGACCAATAGCGAGTTCACCAGCAAGTGGCTGCGTAAACGTTGGGAACTGGAACCCACCTTCCTGCTCTATCCCCCGGTGGAAATGGGCACGGCTACTCCAGAGAATCCTCCGGCCAAGGAAAAAATTATTCTCTCGGTGGGGCGTCTGGAACCGGGTGGGAATAAGAAGCAACTGGAGATGATCCAGGCGTTCCAAGATTTGGTCCGAGAGCATCCCGGTGCGCTCGCTGGTTGGCAGTTCTGGGTGGTGGGAGGCAGTACGCCGGGAAATCCCTATTTGGAGAAGGTGAAGGCGCTGATCAAGCAGAGCGATGCCCCGATCGTGGTGAAGGCCAATGTTCCCCGCCCCGAACTCCAAGACATCTACGCCAAAGCCAGCATTTTCTGGCACGCCTGCGGCCTAGGGGAGATCAACCCCCAACTCTATGAACATTTTGGAATGGCGACGGTGGAGGCAATGCAAAGCTTCTGTGTGCCGATCGTGACGGATGGCGGTGGGCAGCAGGAAATTGTGGAGCAGGGGATATCGGGGATGCGGTTTAATTCGATCGCGGAAATGCAGGCCCAAACCCTGGAACTGGTCACCGATCCCGATCGCCTACACACCATGCAACGGGCGGCCTACGATCGCAGTCAACGGTTCCGCAAAGCGCCTTTTAATGCCAAGGTGCGAGAATTTTTTGAATTCGTCTGCCAGGAGTATACCCAGATTCACCTACCCGATCCCCAGACCGTCGCCCATAAGCTGCGCCATAGCTAAATATGAGTTGACTTGTCTCAGAAAAACGGTCACGGGTTCACTAAATACTTCTTGAGAATACAACGGGACAACGATGGAAGTATCCAGATATCAGATGTCCATACGCTGCGGCCTGCTTAAAACAGAAACTTTAAGCCAAAAAATTGAGATCAGCACGACTGCGGGCAATCGGGTTTCCCAGCCCCGGATCAATGCGCTGATTCACCAGCGTTTCATAAAAAAAATAGGCAACCCCGGCAAAGTGCTTGCTTCTGACAAATTGGGTTTGCTCCCGAATGACCGAGGCAGCCCACGGTGAACTGCGATAACCCGTGAATAACCCGATCGCCGTGGGAATGCGATCGCGTGCTCGGAGGAGAGTTTTCTCCCTTAATTCACCGTTCAGCGCGGCTAGGGTTGGTCGATACAGTTGGATTGCCAATTCTTCAATCAGTCCTTCCTGTTCCCATGCTCCCCAGTTCGCCAGGTATTCGTGGGTTGAAAAGCCATGCGGATTGGGGGAAAGTGAAATACGACAGTCAGGGTTGATAAGTTTGACGGCCTTAAAGATCTGCCGCATCAAAGTCGTCACGTGTTTGATCCGCCAATCTGACCACTTTTGCCAATGTAATTCGCGACGATGCTTCGGTAAATGGCGGCGCTTCGTTTCCTTCAAAAAGAGATCTCTCGTAAAAGGGTCATAGCCCATTTCCTTGGGCATGCCAAAGTGATCATCCAGTTGAATGCCATCCACGGGATAGGTCCGAACAACCTCAGCAATCAGTGCAACTAAAAATGCCTTCACCTCTGGCCGACAGGGATTTAGCCAAACACAATCATCCGGAACGGTTCCGCCTTTTCCGCTAGGCTTTAGACGAATTAATTCGCCCCGAAAATCCTGGGTTAGCCATTGGGACTTTTGGACGGCTAATGGGCCTGGGGGTGGGGTGGTCATGAGGCCATACTCAAACCAGGGGAGTACCCGAAAGCCCATTTCATGCCCTAGGGTCACAATTTCAGCCAGCATATCCCCCCCTCTGGCCTGCATTCTAGGATGGAGTGATTGTCCAAACATAGTGGTTGCTAGGCGACTGGGATAGAGGGTATAGCCACCAGTCCAAACCGCTGGATAAAGGGTATTAAAATTCAAAGATTTGAGTCTTTCTAAAGCTGGCCGCAATTGCCCCGCATCTAACAGAACTTGACTATCGGTGGTGGTTAGCCAGACACCACGAAGTTCATCGATATTAACTCTAACATGGGCCAAGAAAAAATAACCAAATTTCCCAATGGGGGGTAGAGGGGTGAGGAGTTCAACCCAGCAGTGATTGCCGACACGAAAAGCATATTTAATCTTGAATTCACTGCCAATGTTAACGGCTAGCTTCTCTTGCTTAGAGAGGGCCAAAGCGGGCCGTGTTGATTTCTTCAACCAGGAAGGCTTAACAATGGTTAGGGTTTTCATCTGTTCGACCAAAGGACAAAGGGTAGGGAGTGGCCGATCACGACCAGTCATTGCGTTCTCAGACTATGGCACAGGGAACGTTATCCTGTCCTCGTCAGCGATCGACGGGCCAATGCCATGAGAATGACCTGGGCGGATTGTTCGGCACAACCGGGCTGGGGTTGGCGACGATGGTAACTGCCATCTGGTTGTAATTCCCACGCCTGACAGTTATCGGCCAACAAGATGCCTAAAATTTCCTGGAGATCTTTAGACAGGGCCGGATCAGCGATCGGGGTGACGGCCTCCACCCGCCGATTCAGATTGCGCGGCATCCAATCCGCACTGCCGATATAAACCGCTTCTTGACCACGATTATGGAAATAGAAAATCCGAGAATGCTCCAGGAAGCGCCCCACAATACTGATCACGCGAATATGCTCACTCACCCCCTCAACCCCTGGCCGCAGGCAGCAAATCCCCCGCACAATCAGATCAATTTTCACCCCCGCTTGGGAGGCCCTGTACAACGCTGAAATAATCTGGGGGTCTACTAAGGCGTTCATCTTAGCCACAATCCGGGTGGGGTAACCGGCTTGGGCATGTTGACATTCGCGATCGATCAGGGCGATCATGCGATCGCGCAAATTGACGGGCGCTACCAACAATTGCCGATAGGACTGTTGCCGCGAATAGCCCGTCAAGTAATTAAACAGATCGGTAAGATCGGCCCCCAACTCCTCTCGACAACTCAGTAGGCCCAAATCAGTATACAGTCGCGCCGTTTTCGAGTTGTAATTACCGGTCCCAATATGGACATAGCGGCGGATCTTGCTCCCCTCTCGCCGCACCACCATCGCAATCTTGGTATGGGTTTTCAGGCCCACCAGTCCATACACCACATGGACGCCCGATTGTTCTAGCTTCCGCGCCCACTGGATATTATTCTCCTCATCAAAACGAGCCTTGAGTTCCACCAGCACCGCCACCTGTTTGCCATTTTCGGCAGCGGCAATCAGGGCTTGGACGATCGGGGAGTCCCCGGAGGTGCGATAGAGGGTCATCTTGATCGCTAGGACCCCCGAATCATAGGCAGCCTGGGTGAGAAAGCGCTGCACGGTCCCCGTAAAGGAGTGGTAGGGGTGGTGAACCAGGATATCCCCTCGCCGGATGATGCTGAAAATATCTTCTCCCTCCTCACTCTCCATTACCCCGACGTTTAGACTCGGCTCGTTGGCTGGACGCAGGCTAGGCGGGATCACCGACGACCAGGGCGGGTCCTTCAATTCCGGGAGCGGCAACCCCATCAGGGACATCAAATCCCCCAGGTTGAGTAATCCGTGAACCTCATAGACATCACTGGCCTGTAATCCCATCTCCCGCATGAGCGTGTCCCGTACCGCTGTCGGCATGGAATCCTGGACCTCTAACCGCACGATCGATCCCCCCAGGCGTCGCTTGCGCAGTTCTTGTTCGATCGCCTGTAATAGATCGGCTGCCTCATCCTCCTGAATTTCCAAATCCGCATTGCGGGTAATCCGGAAGGGGTAATATTCCTGGATCGCCATACCAGGAAACAAAAACTCCAGGTTATGGGCAATCACCTGCTCTAGGGGTACCCCCGTCCACACCGCCACCTGCTTTTTGCGCTGTACCCGCAGGGGTTCCGGCAAACTGAGAAAGCGGGGTAAAACATCGGGCACCTTAACACGGGCAAAGTGTTCCTCCCCGGTTGCCGAGTCCTTCACCAATACCGCCAAATTCATGCTGAGGTTGGAGATATAGGGAAACGGATGTCCCGGATCAAGGGCCAGCGGCGTCAGGACAGGGAAAATTTGCTCCTCGAAGTAGTGTTGGAGGTATTCCCGTTGGGCCTCACTCAGATCCCCATAGTCCAACAGGTACACGCCATGCTGGCTGAGTTTGGGGCGTAGGGTTTGCTCAAAGTACTGGTGCTGTTTGTGCAGCAGAGGCCGTAACCGCTCGGCGATCGCAACCAACTGCTCCTCTGGGGTCCGGCCATCGGGCGATCGCTTTTGGACCTGAGCCTCCACCTGCTGTTTTAGGGCGGCCACCCGCACCATGAAAAACTCATCCAGATTATTGCTGAAGATTGCCAAAAACTTGAGCCGCTCCACCAAGGGCGTCCGGGAACTCAGCGCTTCCTGAAGCACCCGATGGTTAAACTCCAGCCAACTTAACTCACGATTAAAGAAATACTGAGGATCTTGCAGGTTCACCGCGTCTGTCCGGGGGTAAGGGGTAAGGGTGAAGGGAGGAAGGGGAAGGGCCAAGGATAACTTTGTGCCTTCGTGTCGTCGGAGCTTTGGGCTGGGATAGGCCCATCCTGTCCACATCCGCTGCCTAAGTCAACTATAGGTTCTGGGCGCGATCGCGGGATAGCTGTGTCTACTGGCTTATCCCCATGACTTGCTCCAAATCTGAGAATCAAGTTAAATTTAGTTAAGAAATTGTCAGAGTGTCTTGCCTAAACTGAAATTTTCAGATCTGTTTTCGCAGCGCTGAGCCGTGGATCGAGTGCAGACACTAGGGGAGCATGACTCCAAGGGGCCATGACTCCAAGGGCTTGGGTCCGGCGGCACTATTGTGTAGAGGTTAGTAAGCAATATGAAATTTTCCTGGAGACTTGCCATTTTATGGGCACTGCCCGCCTTGATTGTGGGGTTCTTCCTCTGGCAGGGGACGTTTGCCTCCGCGAACAGCATGATGAGCCGTAATACGGCCAGTACGCGGATGACCTATGGGCGTTTCCTGGACTATCTGGCGGCAGGTCGGGTCCTAAGTGTTGACCTCTACGAAGGGGGCCGCACGGCGATCGTAGAAGCCACTGATCCAGATATTGAGGATCGCATCCAAAGGCTACGGGTCGATCTGCCCCTGAATGCGCCGGAGCTGATCGCGAAACTGCGCGAGTCGGATGTCCGTATTGATACTCATCCGCCGCGTAATGATGGGGCGATCTGGGGTTTGTTGGGTAATCTGGTTTTTCCCATCCTATTGATTGCCGGGTTATTCTTCCTATTCCGACGCTCCGGTAATGTTCCCGGTGGTCCCGGACAGGCGATGAATTTTGGTAAGTCCCGTGCCCGCTTCCAGATGGAGGCCAAAACCGGGGTCCTGTTCGATGATGTGGCTGGGGTGGAAGAGGCTAAGGAGGAACTCCAGGAGGTCGTGACATTCCTGAAGAAACCGGAGCGCTTCACTGCTGTCGGTGCCCGCATTCCCAAGGGCGTCCTGTTGGTGGGACCGCCGGGAACCGGTAAAACCCTGCTGGCGAAGGCGATCGCGGGGGAAGCCGGGGTGCCGTTCTTCAGTATTTCCGGCTCTGAGTTTGTGGAAATGTTCGTTGGGGTCGGGGCCTCGCGGGTGCGGGACCTGTTCAAGAAGGCGAAGGAAAATGCCCCCTGCATCATCTTTATTGATGAAATCGACGCGGTGGGTCGGCAACGGGGAGCCGGGATCGGCGGCGGTAACGATGAGCGGGAGCAAACCCTGAACCAACTGCTAACCGAAATGGATGGCTTCGAGGGCAATACCGGGATCATTATTATTGCGGCGACGAACCGCCCCGATGTGCTGGATTCGGCTCTCCTGCGCCCCGGTCGTTTCGATCGCCAGGTTACGGTGGACACCCCCGACATCAAGGGTCGTCTGGAAATCCTCAAGGTCCACGCCCGCAACAAGAAGCTGGCCAACGAAGTCTCCCTGGAGGCGATCGCCCGTCGGAGTCCCGGTTTTACGGGCGCAGATCTGGCTAACCTGCTGAACGAAGCCGCGATCCTCACTGCCCGTCGTCGTAAAGATGCGATCACGATGCACGAAATCGATGATGCCGTCGATCGCGTGGTTGCCGGGATGGAAGGGACGCCGTTAATCGACAGCAAGAGCAAACGTCTGATCGCTTACCACGAAGTTGGTCACGCGATCGTCGGCACCCTGCTCAAGGATCATGATCCCGTACAAAAGGTGACCCTGATCCCCAGGGGCCAAGCGCGGGGCCTCACCTGGTTCATGCCGGGAGAGGATCAAATGCTGGTCTCCCGTGCTCAACTGCTGGCCCGCATCTGTGGTGCCTTGGGCGGGCGGGCGGCTGAAGAAATTATCTTTGGCGATGCGGAAGTGACCACGGGGGCCGGGAATGACCTGCAACAGGTGACGAATATGGCTCGTCAGATGGTCACCCGCTTTGGGATGTCGGATCTCGGTCCTTTGTCGCTGGAAAGCCAATCTGGTGAGGTGTTTTTGGGGCGGGACTGGATGACGCGATCGGAGTATTCCGAAGAAATTGCTGCCCGCATTGATGCCCAAGTGCGCTCGATCGTTGAACACTGCTACGACCAAACCCGCCAGATGATCCGGGATCAGCGCGAAGTCATGGATCGCCTGGTTGATTTGCTGATCGAAAAGGAAACGATCGACGGCGAAGAATTCCGGCGCATTGTCTCTGAGTACGCCGATGTGCCGGAGAAAGAGCAATTGGTCTTCCAGCTATAACGCTTTCGCACCGTCTTTAAACCACTAAGCCACGAAGGGCACTAAGGGACACGAAGAACTTTGTGTAATCTTTGTGTCCTTTGTGTCTTGGTGGTTGAGATACCCACCTGCCACCTTGCCCCAGCCACCCCTAAACCCTATGGAGTTCCTTCCCTTTCCCTTCCCCATCCACCTCAGCGCCACCACCATTGCCGGAGCCAGCCTGTGGTCCCTGGCCCTCTACTGGGGCTTCTCCCCCGTGAGCGACTGGGTAACCGAACAACTCCAGCGCTGGATGAACTTTGCCGAACGCTCCCTCTACCTCTCCGCCGAAGAATTTGAGCGCACCCGCCGGGGCCGCGAAGCCCAAAATGCCTTTAATGCCTCCCTGCTCAGCATTGTGCCCTTCCTGGCAATCGGAAGCCTCTGTAACTACGGTGTCGAAGTGGGTCTAGGGTCCAGTTGGGCGATTAGCATGGGCCTGATTGCCTGTATCAGCGGTGCTGTCTACGAACTAGGCCGTCGTCACGGGCAAGATTAGGTACGGACCCACACTATGGCCACCTTACTTGACCCCAAAATTTAGCAATTCTTATTCTGAGCCAAACTTTTCCCCAGACTTTCCACAGGTTTTCCCCAGGCAATGCCAAAGTTTTCCACAGGTTTTGAAAAGTTTTCCACAGGCTCTAACGCTGCCATTAGCCTTTGCCGAATCTTCTGGGGATATTGCCCCTTGCCCTTTGCTCCCCCCGATCCCCAGCCTTTTTTGTAAAGCAATGTAACGAGAAAACGCCGCAAACCCTAGTAATCTCGTTCAGCCCATTTTGCGGGTTAGGCGCTCGTAACATTTCGCAGCGTTGACAACCCCACCCCCCCATAGCGCAAAATGATGCGACCGATATCGATTAGTCATGCACTGCCATGCCGTCGAAGCTCGGTCTAACTCCCTGTCACGCTGGCTTGGGGGGTGTTTGGTTTGTCTGAACATCCACCTGAACCGTTTAGTCGTGACATGCTTATCCTTCACTCATCCCCGGCAGCGAGGTTCCCATGAACGCAATGGTCAGCATCCTGGCAGAAATCCCCGAATCCCTTCACGACTCCCTGAAGACCTACCTAGAGGCCCACCCGGATTGGGACCAGGATCGGGTGTTTGCCGCCGCCCTGTCCCTCTTCTTGTTACAAAACGGGGACTGCGATCGCCGAGCGGCCCGTGTTTACCTCGATACCCTCTTCAAACACCCCGTCTAGCCTGGGATGCCCCCGGCGCAGCATCCCGCCTGCCCTCTACCGCTCACCCTGGCGATCGTTATCCCGACCATCTCTTCCACAGTGGAGGAGATGGTTATTCGTATTAATGCCGACATGAGCCTGAGTACATCATTGAGTGCATTGTGGGGTAAGCATTTCGCCTGCCCCTCACGCTCGACACCAGCCGACAAGTCCCCACTTTAGGTATGACAGACCCCCAGCTTATCCATCTACCCTCATCCCTATACATACAATAGAGGACTGCCAATTTTAACTTTTGTAAATAAATAACAGGAAGTGTAAATATTTGGAAATTTCTTTCGGATTTATGGTTTTTAGCCGATGTTTCGATGATCAAGTTTTGATTTTTGTTAACGGGTTTCCTGTGGGATTTTAACCGACCTTTATAATACGCTCTAAAGAACTCTGTCCCATGAGTCCTTGTGTGTCCTCCTGGCTCGGCCCCTGCTGAACACGGAGATGCATACCCTGCCCCATCTGTAATGCTGATGCCGGCGCTCAGTCCGTCCGTGTGGCGGACGGGTCTTTGGGCAAACCGATTCAAAATTTTGGATCGCAAGTTCTCAGAAATGGCCGGGAAAAAGGTACAGTACTCAAAACTGTTTATTTTGGGACAGTAGCAGCCTCGTTCCTTGTCTAGCGAGAGGAGAATCTCCATGGCAATTAGTCCGCCGGAGCGCGAGGCAAAAGTAAGGGTTGTTGTTGACAAGGACCCGGTGCCAACGTCCTTCGAGACGTGGGGTAAGCCCGGTCACTTCGATCGCACCCTTGCGAAGGGACCCAAAACCACCACCTGGATTTGGAACCTTCATGCCAACGCTCACGATTTTGATAGTCATACCAGCGACCTCGAAGATATATCTCGCAAAATCTTCAGTGCGCACTTTGGTCACCTAGCTGTTGTCTTCATCTGGCTTAGCGGCGCATATTTTCACGGCGCTCGTTTCTCTAATTACGAAGCTTGGCTAACGAACCCGACCGGGATCAAGCCCAGCGCGCAAGTGGTTTGGCCGATCGTCGGTCAAGAAATTCTCAACGCCGACGTTGGCGGTGGGTTCCACGGTATTCAAATCACCTCTGGTCTGTTCCAACTCTGGCGGGCCAACGGGATCACCAACTCCTTTGAGTTGTACTGCACGGCGATCGGTGCGCTGGTGATGGCCGCCCTGATGCTCTTTGCAGGCTGGTTCCATTACCACAAGGCCGCGCCGAAGCTGGAGTGGTTCCAAAACGTTGAGTCCATGATGAACCACCACCTAGCTGGTTTATTGGGCCTCGGCTGCTTGGGCTACGCCGGTCAGCAGATCCACGTATCTCTGCCCATCAACGCCTGCTTGGATGCCATTGACGCCGGTAGCCCGCTGACGATCGGGGGCAAGGTGATCAAGACCGTTGCGGACATTCCCTTGCCGCACGAGTGGATTTTGAATCCGAGCCTCATGGCCGACCTTTATCCCAGCTTTGCGAAGGGTCTGACGCCCTTCTTCACCCTCAACTGGGCTGAATACGCCGACTTCCTCACCTTCAAAGGGGGTCTGAATCCGGTCACGGGTGGCCTGTGGCTATCGGATACGGCGCACCACCACTTAGCTCTGGCTGTGCTCTTCATCGTTGCGGGTCACTACTACCGCACCAACTGGGGCATTGGTCACAGCTTCAAAGAAGTTCTCGAAGCCCACAAGGGCCCCTTCACGGGCGAAGGCCACAAGGGCATGTACGAGATCTTCACCACCTCCTGGCATTGCCAACTGTCGTGGAACCTGGCTTGGATGGGTTCGCTCTCCATCCTGGTCGCCCACCACATGTACTCGATGCCGCCTTATCCCTACATTGCTACGGACTATCCGACCCAACTGTCGCTGTTCACTCACCATGTGTGGATTGGCGGCTTCCTGATCGTCGGTGCCGCAGCCCACGCGGCCATCTTTATGGTGCGTGACTATGTGCCTTCGCAGCACGTGGACAACCTGCTCGATCGCGTGATCCGTCACCGCGATGCGATCATTTCCCACCTCAACTGGGTGTGTATTTTCCTGGGCTTCCACAGCTTCGGGCTGTACGTCCACAACGACACCATGCGTGCCTTTGGGCGTCCCCAGGATATGTTCTCGGATACCGGCATTCAATTGCAGCCGATCTTTGCCCAATGGGTTCAAAGCCTCCACGCCTTGGCTCCCGGCAACACGGCTCCCAATGCGGGTGAAATTGTTAGCCATGCCTTTGGCGGCGGCCTCGTCGCTGTCGGTGGCAAGGTCGCGATGATGCCGATCACCCTGGGTACGGCAGACTTCCTGGTTCACCACATCCACGCCTTCACGATTCACGTGACGGTGCTGATTCTGCTCAAGGGCGTCCTCTTCGCCCGTAGCTCACGTCTGATCCCCGATAAGGCTAACCTCGGCTTCCGGTTCCCCTGCGATGGTCCGGGCCGTGGCGGCACTTGCCAAGTATCCGGTTGGGATCACGTGTTCCTCGGTCTGTTCTGGATGTACAACTCCCTGTCGATCGTGATTTTCCACTTCAGTTGGAAGATGCAGTCGGATGTGTGGGGCACTGTCTCCCCAGATGGCACCGTTTCCCACATCACGTCGGGTAACTTTGCCCAAAGCGCCATTACCATCAATGGTTGGTTGCGCGATTTCCTGTGGGCGCAAGCTTCGCAGGTGATCACCTCCTACGGCTCCGCGCTGTCAGCTTACGGCCTGATGTTCCTGGCCGGTCACTTTGTCTGGGCCTTCAGCTTGATGTTCCTGTTCAGTGGCCGTGGCTACTGGCAAGAGTTGATCGAGTCGATTGTTTGGGCGCACAATAAGCTGAAAGTGGCACCTGCGATCCAGCCCCGTGCCTTGAGCATCATCCAAGGTCGTGCGGTTGGCGTTGCCCACTACTTGTTAGGGGGAATTGTGACCACCTGGGCGTTCTTCCTAGCGCGAATTATTTCGGTTGGCTAAGGTGGACTACCTAGTGGTTAGGTGGCCATTGCCCACAGGTGTCTCCCAGAGATCTGGGCCAAACCTCTAAAGTGAGGGTCACTTAGCTGCTAGTCCACCGCTGTCAATCTCGAACTCGTTGTTCATCATTCACGAAGGTTTATGGCAACCAAATTCCCAAAATTTAGCCAAGACCTTGCTCAGGACCCGACCACGCGTCGGATATGGTATGGCATTGCCACGGCCCATGACTTTGAAAGTCATGACGGCATGACCGAAGAAAATCTCTATCAAAAGATTTTTGCTTCCCACTTTGGTCATTTGGCAATCATCTTCCTGTGGACCTCTGGGAGTCTTTTCCATGTCGCCTGGCAAGGTAACTTTGAGCAGTGGATCAAAGATCCGCTCAATGTTCGCCCGATTGCTCATGCAATTTGGGACCCGCAATTTGGTCAAGGAGCGGTTGACGCCTTTACGCAGGGAGGGGCTTCTTACCCGGTTGATATCTCCTACTCTGGGGTTTATCACTGGTGGTACACGATCGGGATGCGTAGCAACGGCGATCTGTACTCTGGGGCAATCTTCCTCCTGATCCTGTCGGCGATCTTCCTGTTCGCTGGCTGGCTGCACCTCCAACCCAAATTCCGTCCTAGCTTGTCCTGGTTCAAGAATGCTGAATCTCGCCTCAACCACCACTTGGCGGGTTTGTTCGGGGTTAGCTCCTTGGCTTGGACCGGTCACCTGGTTCACGTCGCCATCCCCGAAGCCCGGGGTCAGCATGTGGGTTGGGATAACTTCCTTTCCGTTGCGCCCCACCCGGCGGGTCTTGTTCCCTTCTTCACCGGTAACTGGGGTGTCTATGCCCAAAACCCCGATACGGCCAACCATGTCTTTGGTTCCTCGCAAGGGGCGGGTACCGCAATTCTGACCTTCTTAGGTGGCTTCCATCCGCAAACCCAGGCCCTCTGGCTGACGGATATTGCCCACCACCATCTGGCGATCGCGGTGATCTTCATCATTGCGGGCCACATGTACCGGACCAACTTTGGCATCGGTCACAGCATCAAGGAAATCCAAGAGGCCCACAATCCGCCCAAGGGCACGCCCTTCGGTGGCATGCTCGGTGAAGGCCACAAGGGGATCTACGATACCTATAACAACTCTCTGCATTTCCAACTCGGTTGGCACTTGGCATGTTTGGGTGTGGTTACCTCTCTGGTTGCCCAGCACATGTACTCCATGCCCTCCTATGCTTTCATCGCACAAGATTTCACCACCCAGGCTGCGCTCTATACCCATCACCAGTACATCGCTGGCTTCTTGATGGTGGGGGCCTTTGCCCACGGTGCGATCTTCCTTGTCCGTGACTATGACCCCGAAGCTAACAAGAACAACGTGTTGGCGCGGATGCTGGAGCATAAGGAAGCCCTGATTTCTCACCTGAGTTGGGCTTCCCTGTTCCTCGGCTTCCATACCCTGGGGCTGTATGTTCACAACGATGTGGTGGTTGCCTTTGGCACCCCCGAAAAGCAAATCCTGATCGAGCCGGTGTTTGCGCAATGGGCACAGGCTTGTAACGGCAAGATGCTTTATGGCTTCAATGTGTTGCTCTCTAACCCGGATAGCATTGCTAGCACGGCTTGGCCCAACTACGCGAATGTTTGGTTACCGGGCTGGCTGGATGCTGTCAATAACGCCAGCAACTCGCTGTTCCTGACGATCGGCCCTGGTGACTTCCTGGTTCACCATGCGATCGCCCTCGGTCTGCACACCACCACCCTGATTCTGGTCAAGGGTGCGTTGGATGCTCGCGGCTCCAAGCTGATGCCCGATAAGAAAGACTTCGGCTATTCCTTCCCTTGCGATGGTCCTGGCCGGGGCGGCACCTGCGACATCTCCGCGTGGGATGCCTTCTATCTCGCCATGTTCTGGATGCTCAACACCATTGCCTGGTTGACCTTCTACTGGCACTGGAAGCATCTAGCTGTCTGGCAAGGCAACGTGGCTCAGTTTAATGAAAACTCGACCTACCTGATGGGTTGGTTCCGGGATTACCTCTGGCTCAACTCCTCGCAGTTGATCAACGGGTACAACCCCTATGGCACCAATAACTTGTCGGTGTGGGCCTGGATGTTCCTGTTGGGTCACCTGGTCTGGGCGACGGGCTTCATGTTCCTGATCTCCTGGCGCGGTTACTGGCAAGAACTGATCGAAACGCTGGTGTGGGCGCATGAGCGCACGCCGCTGGCGAATCTGGTCCGCTGGAAGGACAAGCCAGTTGCGCTGTCGATCGTGCAAGCTCGTCTGGTTGGCTTGGCCCACTTTACGGCTGGGTTCGTGGTCACCTATGCGGCATTCTTGATTGCTTCGACGGCAGGTAAGTTCGGTTAACCACTGGATGGATTACCGTTTGAGCTAGCCGCCTGTGGCGGTAAGGCTTAATGGGAGGAGTGGGGTGTTTGCCCTGCTCCTTCGTTTTTGTGTGGGTGCGATCGCGGCTAAGCCATTGGAGAGGGTTAGGGATTGGGCGAACTGCGATCAGAGGTTAGTGGGAACCACAAAGACACTAAGAAACACCAAGAGACACCAAGACATAAAGACTCCCAACGACTCAGTTATCAAAAGATTCTCCTGGTAAGGGTTGGCCTTTCGATGAAGCAATGCCTCACCCATGAGGCAGGGTATGAAGATATGGTCAATCTTGACGTTGTGGCTACGGCTGGCGTTAATTTCTCCGGCGGGGAGGGGAAAATTTAGCAGGGGCATTTTGTGAATGAGAACGAGGGGGCGTGGGGATCGATGCGGCAATATTTAAAAACGGCTCATCCCCTACTTATCGGGGGCATAGCGGGGTTGCTGGCGATCGCCCTCTGGCGGTTAGGGGTTTGGCAACCTTTGGAGTATCTTGCCTACAATCAGACGGTTTTACTGCGCCATCGGTTGTTGCGTCCGGCTTGGAGTCAGGAGATCGTGGTGATTGCGATCGATGAAGCCAGTTTGCGGCAATATGGCCAGTTTCCGTGGCCTCGAAGTCGCTATACCCAGCTTTTGAAGCAATTGTCGATGTCACTTCCGGCTGCCATCGGTTTTGATATTTTGTTTGCCGAGCCAACGGCTGACGATGAAGCGTTTGCCGAGGCGATCGCCTATAGCGGTAACGTTGTCCTGGCAGTGGGGGGGGATTATGATGGCAACCCCATCGCGATCGTGCCCCGACTGGCCGAATCAGCCCACCTTGGTCATATTTACAATCAGGCCGATGCCGATGCCATAACGCGTCGCTTTGCCCTTTACCTGGGGCAATATCCCTCCCTCGGTATCGCCCTACTCCAGGTTTATCAGAACAGCCTTCAGGATACGGTAACGCTAGCCATGCCCCCTGGAGACAGTCTAGACAAGCCCACGATGCCCGTCATCCCTCCTCCCCGGCCATCGGGTGATGACTCTTGGCTATGGGTAAATTGGGTGGGACCCACACGAACGATCACGACCTACTCGTTTGCAGACGTGCTGTCAGGCCAGGTCGCTCCTAGGGTTTTCAGCAACAAGATTGTCCTCGTGGGACCTACGGCGACTGGACTGGACCCCTTATATACGCCCTTTCACCACAGTCCGCCAACAGCGGGGGTATATCTCCATGCTGCCGTCATCGATAACCTCTTGCAGCAACGACCACTGCGACGGTCAGAAGGAGCGATTGTAGTCTTGGGCTTAATGGCGATCGCGCTGACGATGGCCTGGGGGTGTCGCCAACAAACGCCCCGTCGTCGGTTAGGGGTGTGGCTAGGGGCGATCGCGAGCACTTGGGTAGCCACGTTTCTGCTCTTTGCGGGGGCCAATCTTTGGCTACCCGTCGCTGCCCCGATCGGCACCCTTACGCTGACGTGGATTGGACTGCAACTGTGGGAACAATACGAACGTCAGTGGCTATTCTCCCTGTTCTCGAAATATATTTCGCCAGAGATGACCAGCCTCATTTGGCAACGTCGCGCTGAGTTATTTCAGTCAGGGCAGGTGCAGGCCCAGGAAATGGTCGTTACGGTACTCTTTCTGGATATTCGGGGGTTTACCTCGATCGCAGAAAACATTGCCCCTCGCCTACTCCTAGATTGGCTGAATGCGTATTTGGAAATGATGACCGATTGCATCATGGATCGCGGGGGCATGGTTGACAAATATATTGGGGATGCGGTGATGGCGGTGTTTGGTGTGCCCTTTCCCCGCACCCAATCGGTGGAAATTCAGCGAGATGCTCGACAGGCGATCGAGGCGGCAATCACCATTCATGAACAACTAGACTCCCTCAATCAAAAATTCCAAAAACAAGGCAAACCCCAGGTTAAGGTGGGCATTGGCATTCATACGGGATTAGTTGTTGCGGGCAGTTTAGGGGGGGAGCGGCGACTAAATTACTCAGTATTAGGGGACACGGTGAATATTGCGGCCCGTTTAGAAGCGATGAATAAGGAAGTCACAGTGGGCAATCCCTATAACATTTTGGTCACAGGTGAAACTCTAACCTGCGTTCAGGACTATTATATTGCTCGCCCAGTAAATGCCTTTCAACTACGGGGACGGGAGCAACAAACCCTCGTCTTTGCGATCCTCGGACGACGCCACCTCAACCAGATTCAGGTATCAAAACCCTAAACCTAGTTTTTGATGGACTTGCGGTTAGGGTTCCAACAACCAATTAAGCTTATTTTCGATGGTGTTCAGCTTTCACAAAACTGTGGGCCGATCATCATCAAAACTGGAGAATAAATTAGTAACACCGAGAGCGACCTATCGTAATTCTGCCCATTCACTAATAAGTATCATTCACTAATAAATACTTAGAAATCAGCGAAAATCTGCTGTGCAGATAAGTTAAACGAGGGCAATGTTGGAGAAATAATTGGATTCTCGTCATTAAAGGAATTCATTTGATATTCGCCATCAACCCAATAACAGACAAAAATTGTGGGTTGTTTGGGGTTGCCGATAAATTTTTTTGCTCCTAATGCTGCATAATCAATAATCCAATATTCTTGGATACCCATTTCTTCATAATCTCGAAGTTTATTGTAGTAATCGTCTCGCCAATTGGTTGAAACGACCTCGATAATCAATTTAACAGATTCAGGATTTTGGATAATCGATTCGCTTTCCCACCGAGATTCCATCCCAATAACTGCTTTGTCCAAGACGATAATATCTGGCTCGTAACCCGAACTTTCGCGTTTGGGTTTCACAATTGATTCCCTGGGAATAATCCAAATTCCGCCTTTACCCATTTGTCGAATCGTTATCAACAATTGCTCGATCAAAGCACCCGCTAAACTTGAATGTTTCCCCTTAGGTTTGGGCATGGTGACAATGATTCCATCGTGAAGTTCGTACCTCACGCCCGAGTTTTCAGGATACCAGCTTATAAATTCATCAAAGCTGTATAGTTTCGGTTCTAGTTGAGATTGAGTCATGCTTCCACCTCGGCATTTAAACCCGTTCGGTGCATTATCTCGCAAGGGAGTTCGGGATAGGCATCCTGCCTTCTCCCCCCTTTATGCCTGAAGAAATCGGATCAAAGCCTGCACCTTATCCCAGGCAGCCCCACTCTTGAGAATCTCGCGGGCCAGATTAATCCCCTGGCTGTGGGCCTCTAGGGGAATGCGATCGCCCACCTGCAACGCGAGGGCCGCATTCAACGCCACCACATCCTGCTGGGCTTGAGTGCCTCCCCCCTGGAGTACCGCCTGGAGAATGGCCGCATTGGTTTGTACATCATCCCCCCGCAGGGCATGGGTTGGGGCCGATGTTAAATTGAGCAAGTCGGGATCAAGGATTGCGGTATGCACTTGCCCCTGGGACAGGATCGCCAGATCAGTGGGAGCCGCCAATCCTGCCTCATCCAGGTTTTCCCGACCGTGGAGGACGATCGCGTGGGGTAAGTTCAGTTGAGCAAGGGCTTGGGCGATCGTCGCCACTAACGCCGACGCTGAAACCCCCAACACTTGTCCCGTTAACGGCAGCGGATTTACCAGGGGACCCAGCAGATTGAAAATCGTCCGCACCTTGAGGGTACGGCGCAGGGGAGCGACCGCCTTCATCGCCGGATGCCAACCCGGTGCAAACAGGAACGTCACCCCCACCTCATTGAGGGCGGCTCGAATTTTCTCCGGCGGCGCACTTAAATTCACCCCGATCGCCTCCAGGACATCCGCCGACCCCACCTTCCCAGAGGCCGATCGATTCCCATGTTTGGCGACGGTAATCCCTGCCGCAGCAGCCACAAAGGCCACGGCAGTAGAAATATTAAACGTCGAAGCCCCATCGCCGCCCGTGCCACAGGTATCAATCAGCGGTGTAGGTAGGGGCAGATCCGTCTCAACCGTCCGGGATTGGGCTTGGAGCACTTGCGCCATCCCCGCCAGTTCATCCGCCGAAACACCTTTCGCCTGGAGGGCCGCCAGAATGCCACCGGACAGGACCTCTGGAATGGCCTCATTGAGCCAACCTTGCATTAACTCAGACGCTTGCTGACGCGAGAGGGATTGGTGATCGAGGAGTTGCTGAAGGAGAGTGGGCCATAGGGTAGGGTCAGGGGTCGCAGGAGAACTCATGGTTAGGGAATCGGGAACAGGAAATAGGGAATAGGAAGGGTTTAGGGAATGCCTGAGCACGACAATGCTAAACCTTGGTAAAACTGTACAGGGTTATGGGGTGCGAATCACGTCACCGGTCCCGCTGTTCCTGCCGTAATGCGCCCTTGCAATTCAAAATTCAAAATTCAAAATTCAAAACTTCCCCGCTTAATCTGGCTTTCCAGTCATGCGGGCAATGACTTGTAGTTGCATTCCGGGGGGATAGGTACCGTCTTCTTTGATGCGGCGGATGTCGGCTTCGGCGATCGGGACGCGAAGTTTCTGGGCGATCGCTCGGACAATATCGCCGCGATCGATGACCCCAGCCACCGCTCCAGCAGGGGATAAGACGGTAATACGGGATAGTTGGCCATCTTCCATCTGGTTAATGACATCCGCGATACAGGTTTTTTCCTCCACACTGGGCAATGTCGTTAGCGGTTGGGCAATGTCGTTGAGGGTACGCAGTTCCCATAGGCTGCGTTCCATGCGCCGCAGGTCAGCGATCGACACTAATCCCCGGTAACGCCCATCGGAGGCGGCAAAGTAGGTGGGAACATGGGTTTCCTCTAACAGGTAATTGTCGGCAAACTGGCGGAGGGTAAGGTTGGCATCGATCACCCGATATTCGCGGGTCATAGCATCACTCGCCTTCAGTTCCAACAGAACTTCCTGAAGGTTGGTCAAACGGCTATAGGCATCGGCGTTGCGCACTCCAAACCAGCCTAATAACATCAACCATAAACCACCCATACCCGGTTTTGAGAGGAAAGCAATTAAGCCAAGCATGATTGCACTCCAGCCGAGAAACTGGCCCGATCGCGCTGCCCACCGGACACCCGCAAAGCGATTACCCGTAATTTTCCAGACGGCAGCTTTAAGTACTTGGCCCCCATCTAACGGTAAGCCGGGGATTAAATTAAAAATGGCGAGGACGAGATTAATGGAGGCTAGATGTTGGGTTAAAACCTGAAGGGGTCCCTCACTTGGCCCAGGTAATTTCGTCAGCAAAGAAAAGCCTAGAAATAAGCTAAAGCTCACCAGTGGCCCCGCGATCGCAACTTGAAAGGCTTGCCCCGGTGTATTGGATTCTTTTTCGATCGAGGCAATGCCCCCGAATAGGAATAGCGTAATGGAGTTGACCTTAATCCCCTGGGAAATGGCCACAACGCTATGTCCGAGTTCGTGCAATAGCACCGAGGTAAATAACAGTAGGGCCATGAGTAGCCCCGCGCCATAGGCGATCGTGGGTCCCCAGTTGGGATAATCTGACAACCATTGGTTTCCTTCGACCAGAGCCACAAAGGCAACGATCAGAAACCAGGAAGGGTCCAGGTAAAGGGGAATCCCGAATAGTGAGCCAATACGCCAGCCTGCTTGCATCATATTTTAGGAAGTTCTTGCCAATGGGAGGCTCTTGTTCAAGCGCCTCCTGCTTTAATGCTACAGTGCTTAACCCTGAAGCGGCTGTTGACGATGGCGATGACTACTCCTGCCGCTGCTCTAGTAGGTACTGATACCATGCGGTCAATCCGGCTCCGGTGCGGGCGGAGACTTCAAAAATCGGGGCTTGGGGGGCAACTTTTTGCAGGTTAGCGATCGCCCGAGCGCGATCGAAGCCCACTGCCTCAGCAATGTCAATTTTATTAATCACGATCGCGTCGGCGGTCTTAAACATGGGGGCATATTTCAAAGGCTTATCTTCCCCTTCAGTTACCGATAGCAACACAATGCGTAAATCTTCGCCTAGGTCGTAGGCCGCAGGACAGACCAGGTTGCCGACATTTTCAATCACGAGCAAATCTAGGCGATCGAGATCGAGTTTTTGGGCTGCATGGGCAATCATATCAGCTTCGAGATGGCAGGCCGTACCTGTGGTAATTTGCACGATCGCGTCTCCCGCTGTGCGCAACCGTTGGGCATCATTATCAGTTTCTAAATCCCCAACGATAACACCGACTCCCCGCCGCTGCTCAGCCTGTTGGGGCCAATCTTGTAACAGGCGTTCCAGGAGGGCGGTTTTGCCGGAACCGGGAGAAGAGAGGACATTCAGGACCAATAGCCCTTTGGCTTGAAAATAACCCCGATTGCGTTCAGCCAGTCGATCATTCTTGCTTAGAATTCCTTGGGCAATTGTCAAGGTGCGGGGTTGGAGCGTCGTAACCGGGAGATCCGCGATCGCGATCGTTGTCACTGCCTCGCCGTGGGAGTGCTCCGAATGGGCATGGGGGTGATCGTGATGGGAATGCGCATGGTGATGATGATGGTCATGATCAGGGGTGTGGTGATGGGCAGGGTCTTGATCAGGGTGATGAGGGTGCGTATGGGGGCTTTCAGAATTCACCGCTACCCCATCGATCGCGACTTCTCCGGTGACCACACATCCACAGGTTTGACACATAATTACGACACCTCCACGGCAGCTAACTCTAATTCTTTACCCTGGCGAATTTCCGTACTCAATTGATTGCAAGTAGGGCACACATAAATAAAATCTGGGGGTTGAAATTCCTGTTGACAGGTAGGGCAATAACAGCGGGCGGGAACGGATTCGATCGCGAGTGTTGCGCCTTCCGCGATCGTCCCAGCCGTAATCACACTAAACGCAAATTGCATCGCTTCCGGAATCACCCCCGATAGATCACCGATCCGCAGCTTAATCGCATGGATTTTTTCGGCTCCCTGGGCGATCGCGCAGGAAACCGCTATATCCACCGTTTGCTCCATCAAACTCACCTCATGCATGGCACCTCTCCAACGGTTCGGGTTGCGTGGCGCTTTCCGGTTCTGCTAACCAGCCCTGAATCCATTCTAAAGCGGCTGCCATTGCAGCTTCGGTCGTGGGGGAAAGGGTTTCTCCTAGCTCAAACTGGTGGCCAGGAATCATCAACCAACTGGCAGGGGGACACTTGCCGTAGAGCCATTGGGCTAAGGCTAGCAGCGATCGCGGGTCAGACACATGGGCATCCAGCGGCCTGTTTCCTGCTGGCAAACTCAGGGGACAATGCTGGAGCGTGGTGGTCACGGTAGGCAAACAGGTATCGACGAAGAGAACACGATCGACCTCAGCGATCGTCGCGGCCAATTCCGGTAACAGTTGGGGGCAGGCAATCGCGGTGACCTGGGGGAGTTGCCAAGTTTGCACGGTCGCGGCGATCAGATAACCGGCTCCGTCATCCTGCCGGAGGGTATTGCCATAGCCAATAAGGGCGATCGTCATGGGTTTACGGATGGTTAGCAATACTCAATTTGCACTTCCTTTTGGCGATCGCGAAGAAATTTAACTAAATCTTCAATTAAGCTCCGGCGGATGGAAATGTTTTTCGGCAGGAGGGGATTCTGATAGAATTCATTGATCTTTTGACCCACGAGAAATAGAATCGAGTCCGCTTCAAGGATTTCCTTCGCGAGAAAATACGCTCCATTTCCATCAAAGGGCAGGCGACCGATGTCTCCGTGGCTGTTTTTAATATATTCCGTTGCTTTAGAAATCGTGAGAATTCCTTCGGTTAACAGATCGACACCATTCAAGAGGCCGATCGGGGGTAAATCCCGACGCATGGTCGAAATATCCATCTCAATCGTATCGCCTAAATAGTTAGCAACAATATTACCCGTTGTCCCCCCACAAATAATTTTACGTCCCTCAAAGTCAAGAAATTTTTCCACATAGACGTCATCTTTGGCTTCATCTAGAGGGGGACCCGTGAAAATAATCAGAGGATTCCGCTTGCGGACATAGATCCCGACAAACGTAGCATCATCACCAATTTCGCCGTGATATAAACTATGGGTCTTATTGATTACATCCCGGACAATAACCCGCGAATTGTGGGCACGTTGGAGGAAAACCCCTTCGAGGTATTCACTAATATTGTCCCAGCCCCAGCCAAAGTTCAGTTCAACTCCCAAGCCTGCGTATAACACACCGTCGCTCACGGCAGCTAAAAAGTCGCCCCTTTCTAGAACCCCTTCTGCGACTTTTATCTTTTTACCCAGAATTTGCTCGATTCTAATATCGAGCTTATGGGTATGCCCTTGCTTGAGATAAATGACATCGGGGTTATCAAAGTTGATGACGGTAAAATGATTGCTTTCGTGATCAATGCGAATAATCGTAAAAGTCGAGTAGGCAATTTTGCGCACTTTGCAAATGGGAAGGGTCGCGATCGTGGTCTTTAATACCTCTTCCAGGGGAACATCAGCGCTGAGCATATTGATCAGAATCTCGGTTGTCAAAGTTGCCAAAATATTGGCTTTTACCCCACTCCCAAGACCATCCGATAGCACGATAATCGTTCGTTTTTCTCCCTTCAGATATTTGACCTTATCACCACACAATTCCTCTCCTTTTTTATTCAGGCTCAGGTCATAAATATCGAGAAAGTTATCGACGCTCAACGTTCCGACCTCACGCTTTCTCTAGCATCTGGATAATTTTCAAAAGACTAACTTTGGTCTCGGCGGTGGTTTCGCCCAACAGACCTGCAATCTCTTGCACAATCTTCATCTGGTTATCTACAACTTCATTAACTTGTTTAACAGTCTCGTTTTTCAACTGCACCAGTTGTTGCCGTCGCTCTCGTTCATGACTCAAGTCTACGATAATGCAAGCAATTAAATCTTCTTCAGGAATCGGGAAAATGACTTCACGTACATAGAGGTTATGCTGAGAATATTCCTGCTCCTTATTGCGAATGATCTCTTGATGTTGCCAAACGTATTCAAAATCTTTTGTATCTTCGAGAACATCAGCCGCATCTTGACCAATAATGGTGCCGCGATCGACCTGGAACATTTGACAAAAGGCTGGATTAACCAGCTTAATGCGCATGGCTGCATCAACCACGATCAAGGCATTGGGATCATATTCCCACAGAAGTTCCCATAAATTTTTCTGATGTTTATCCGAATCCATAAGCGGCTCTAAACCTATGTCTGATTAGGGTTTTGCAAGACTATCAACAGGATTTTTCTGAATTGCTGGTAAAATCTCCGTTAAAAACTTATCTTCAACATTTTGTGGACTGATGTTAATAAACAGATCGTCCTGGAATTTCATAACAATGCCGCAACTACAGCTTTCCAGGCAAAATGATCCTTTTAGTTCAATGCGATCGCTAAGATCATATTCACTCATTAAACTTTGGAGTTTGGGTAAGACTTCGTAGACCCCTAATTGGTGACAGGCTGACCCCATACAGAGATATAAATTTTCTTTAGCCATTGGATATCCTCCTCTGTGGAATCTTGCTCTATGGAATCTTGTGCCAATAGAAAGGTTCAGAGTACAACCTCAATGCTGGACCCTGAACCTCAAGTCTAACAACTTCTAATCGCGACTGCGGCGATCGATCACCCGGCCATCGGCAGCAATTAACTCAATTTGCATCGGCATTTGCCCGATCGCGTGGGTGGAACAACTCAGGCAAGGATCAAAGGCGCGTACCCCAGCCTCAACCCGATTGAGCATTCCCTCTGGAATTTCGGGGCCTTGAATATAATGGCGGGCAATTTGGGCCACGGTGCGGTTCATCGGCAGGTTATTTTGCCCCGTCGCGATGATCATATTCACCTTTTTGATTAGTCCCTGTTCCGTCACCTGGTAATGGTGGAATAGGGTTCCACGCGGTGCTTCGCTGACACCAATGCCTTCTAATTGATTGATCCCCGCCGAGGCACGGGTACGGTGGGAAAGAATATCCGGATCATCCACCAGGCGTTCAATAAACTCTAGGGCTGCCAGGATTTCGATCAGGCGAGCATAGTGGTAGTAGAAGGAGGAATTGGCGACCCGTCCGCCAACCCGATCGCGGTATTCCAACAGTTCACGATCGGCGGCTTCTACCCCGATGCGATCGCAGATATTTAACCGCGCCAAAGGACCGACTCGATAAATCCCATTCGGATAGCCCAGGGGTTTGTAGTAGGGAAACTTGAGGTAAGACCAAGGTTCAACCGCCTCACCGATGAAGTCCTGATAATTGTCTTCCGAGAGGCCATCAGCGACGATATTGCCCTCACTATCACAGAACCGGAGATGACCGCCATAGTGTTCCCATTCCCCCGTTGGACTCACCAATCCCATGAACAACGAGGGGAAGTTCCCAAAAACATCCACTTCCGTCGCGAATTGGTCGAGTAAGCGTTTGAATAAATCCAGGGCCGTCGCGATCGTTTGGCGCGATTCCGGTAGACGACTGCGCAACCAAGTATGCTCTTCCTCCGTCAAGGGCGTTCGCACGCCGCCGGGAACTGCCCAAGCCGGGTGGATTTTGCTTGCGCCTAGCAGTTCGATCGTTTTCTGGCCAAACTGACGTAGGCGAATCCCACTGCGGGCGAGATCCGGATCGGCACTCATCAGACCAAACACGTTGCGCGTTGCGGGATCACTATCCCAACCCAGCAAAAAATCAGGACTACTCAGGTGGAAAAAACTCAGGGCATGGGATTGGATGATCTGGCCCAGGTTCATCAAGCGCCGTAGCTTTTCCCCCGTCGGTGGAATTTTTACAGCTTGAATTTTATCTCCCGTTTTCGCCGAAGCCATGACATGACTCACGGGGCAAATGCCACAAATGCGGGCGGTAATCCCGGCCATTTCCCACATCGGTCGGCCTTCGCAAAATTTTTCAAAGCCCCGAAATTCCGTCACATGGAAATGGGCATCAGACACCTGACCCGCATCATCGAGGAAGATCGAGATTTTGGCGTGTCCTTCAATACGTGAAACCGGATCAATAACAACTGTTTTAGCCATAATCACTTGCGCGGGTAGAGGGTTAAAATTGGCCCAAGGCGGGAGTTATCTAAAGTGCTTAGCCGTCAGGGATTTAGAAGGGGTTTAGAGGGGATTTGGAAGCATCAATTGGGGTAAAAATTATCATCGAGCAGGTTAGCGATCGCATAGGGACAGGCTTCGGGAAAAGTGGCTAGGGGAAGTCGGGTTTCAGCAGCAGCTTGCTTCACGGCTTCAAGATAGCATTCAGAGAAGATTTCCTGGAGGTAGGGCTGTAAGCTAGGAGAGGTCTGTAAGGCTTTTCTCACCCGGCGGCGATGTTCAATGATGCTAGCTTGCCAACTACCCGTTCGCGATTGGGGTTGATGCTGCCATTTCAGGAGGTGAAGCAGAATGACGATCGTGTTACTTTCCAACCGCCGCCGCTCACTCTGACTCATATCTTTAAGTTCTTCAATGAGATTGGCCCAATCAACCTGTTCATAACGACGATCGCGCAAATTGTCGATCGTGGTTTCTAGCCAAGCGAGATAGTCTGTCTCGTAGGCGGTCAAGCTTAAACTCGGATTAACAACTGACATAGGCAATCGGACCTAGCGATCGGGGTACTGAATCAGTGGGATAGGGCATCCTGCCTGCTAATTCTAGACTTGTGGGATAGACATCTTGCCGGTTAGTCTTGTCAGTTAATCTCAGTCCTGGGATCTAGGAATTTTACGGAACGGATCAGTCCAGGTTTTCGATTTGGCAAGCGGGACGACTACCCCACAAAACCTCAAAATCTAAAATCTAAAATCCCAAAATCTAAAATCCAACCTGGCCTCCTTAGATGTCATAAATACGGGCTTCGGCTGCGTCAGGAAATTCTTCGCAGTAGTCTTCAAATGCTGTTTTCTCTAGCCGTTTGGCCTGCTGGTGGGCAGCTTCCGCCTGCATTTCCTCCACCGCATCCCAGGCTGCTGCACATTCCTTCGAGCCGGGACCTTTTTCAGCGCAGATTTTACGCGCCTCCGCGATCGCGGCTTGAATGGCTTCCTCCAGCAGCAACGCCTTGGGCCGTTCAACGGCATCCCCTTTTTCCAAAATGTCAGTCAGGGAAATGATCCCCAGCAGTTTGTCCTTAATCACCGGGGCGCGATGGATACCCGTATTGGCAAACAACCGGGCCACATACTCCACCCCCAAATCGGGATTCACGACAACGCAAGGCTTGGTCATGATTTCATAGACCCGCATCTTTTTCGGATCGCGACCATAGGCAATCACCTTATACACAATGTCACTTTCAGTCACAATGCCATAGGCATCTTGTTCATGACGGCGATCGACAATCAGGGCACTCCAATGCCGCTCCTTCATCAGGGCGATTGCCTCTGCCACCGTGGCCGACCCCCGAATGGTGACCACATCTTGAGTCATAATTTCTGAAGCCTTTTTCATCATGATCGCGTTCCCCCCTGAACGATTATGAAAAGTGAATGCGCTGTGAGTGGGTATCTCGATAAGTACTCCTACTTACGTTATGCCGCATTTAGTGCAGTGAGTACCCGCTTCTTAGCCAAATTTCAACATTTCCCGCCCTTCCAGGTGTAACGGTTCCCCCCGCAGGGCCATTTCCAAGAAGGCACGGATGCGATCGGCAGGGGGCGGGCAGCCCGGTAAATAGGCATCCACCGCAACCACCTCATGCACCGGACGCACGCGATCGCACAGGGTGGGCACAATCCCCGGCTCATTCGGGATCTGGGCCTGCAAATCCCCCATTTCGAGGTAGCAGCGTTCCAGGACGGGCTTCGCACTGCCCAAGGGATTGCGCATCGCAGGTACATTGGCCGTCACCGCACAATCGCCGAAGGAAATCAGCACCTTGGTGTTAGCCCGTGCCCGTTTCACCAGTTCCAAATTATCTTCGTTGGCGATCGACCCCTCCACCAGGCAGATATCCACCCCCGCCGGGAAGACCTTGATATCCGCGATCGGACTAAACACCAGATCCACCTGGGCTGCCAGATCAAACAACCATTCATCCAAATCCAGGAAAGACATGTGACAGCCAGAGCAGCCCCCCAGCCAGATCGTCGCCAGTTTTATCTTGTCCATTCTTTTTTCTCCCGTGCCGTTACCAAAAAGTCCAAGGTGCCGCGATCGCGCTGCATTTCGGCCACGGTTGACCCCTGCCGGAAAATCGCCCCCGTGGGACAGGCTTCCACACACTTACCGCAGGACGTACAGGCTTCCACCTCACCCCAGGGTTGATTCAACCCCGTCACCATGCGCACTGCCGCCCCCCGTTGGGCCACATCCCACACATGGGCACCCTCAATCTCGTCACACACCCGCATACAACGGGTGCAGAAAATACAACGGTTATGGTCAATGCCAAACATGGGATGGGACACATCCAGATCCCGATCTGGGAACCGATAGGGGAAGCGGGTATGGTCCATCCCCACCGCGATCGCCATATCCTGCAACTCGCAGTTGCCATTGGCCACACACACAGCACAGACGTGGTTCCCCTCCGAAAACAGCAATTCCACCGTCATGCGGCGATACTCCTGCAACTTCGGTGTCTCGGTTTGGATTTCCATCCCCTCCGCCACCTCGGTCACACAGGCCGGGAGCAGCTTATTCATGCCCTTAATTTCCACCAGGCACAACCGACACGCCCCCACATCCGACACCCCATCCAGGTGGCACAGGGTCGGAATTGTAACCCCCGCCTCCTTCGCCGCCGCCAGAATACTGGTGCCACTCTCCACCGCTAGATCGATCCCATTGATACTGAGCGTTCTCACCGACATAGCATTCTTACCTCGTCTTACCTCACTGGACTAGAAAGCTTGAAATTTCGGGAATAGGGAATAGTGCTTAGGTTTGAGTACTTTTGTAGGTTGGTGTCGAGCCTGCGAAACCCAACATGCCGATTGGCATCGCTACAGTTGCACCGCATTTAACCCAACCTCAGTAGATCACAAATTGAACGTGGGATAGCCGTCTCGGCTGTCTCAGGAGCAGGCAGGATGCCTACCCCACAACTCGTTTTTCGATCTTTCGATCTACTGAACCTACAAAATTCAAAATTCAAAACTCCCTCTCTCCTCTCTCCTACTTCCCCCCTACCGGTTGCAGCAATTCCTCATACTCCTGCCGGAAATACCGCAACGTACTCAAGACCGGGTTTGGGGCCGTCATGCCCAAGCCGCAAAGGCTGGTGTCACGGACCATGTGGCATAGCTCCTCCAGACGTTGCAGATCCACTTCCGTGGCCTCCCGGTTAAGGATCTTGGTCAGCATTTGGTACAACTGGACGGTGCCCGCCCGACAGGGGATACATTTGCCGCAGGACTCACCGCGACAGAATTCCATATAGAATCGCGCCACATCCACCATGTTGGTCTCGTTGTCCATGACGATCATGCCGCCAGACCCCATGATGCTGCCCAACTGGGTGAGGGACTCATAATCCACCGAGATATCCAGGGAACTGGCGGGAATACAACCACCGGAGGGTCCCCCCGTTTGCACGGCCTTAACACCGCCTGCTGCGGCCACACCGCCACCCATTTCCTCGACAATCTGGCGCAGGGTGGTCCCCATCGGCACTTCGATCAGGCCAGTATTGCGGATCTTGCCCGTGAGGGCAAATACCTTGGTGCCCTTGCTTTTTTCGGTGCCGATGTTGGCGTACCACTCGCCGCCTTCCCGGATGATCGCCGGAATGTTGGCCAGGGTTTCCACGTTATTGATCAGCGTGGGACATGCCCACAGGCCAGACTGGGCTGGGTAGGGCGGACGGGGACGGGGATTGCCGCGACGCCCTTCCACTGAGGCGATTAAGGCTGTTTCTTCACCGCACACAAAGGCTCCCGCCCCCACCCGAATGTCGATCTTGAAGTCGAAGGGGGAGCCAAAAATCTGGCTACCGAGGAGGCTGTAGCGTTTGGCCTGCTGGATGGCCTTTTGCAGGTGCCGGATCGCCAGGGGATATTCTGCTCGGACGTAGATAAAGCCATGCGTCGCCCCGATCGCATACCCCGCGATCGCCATGCCCTCCAGCACCCGGTGGGGATCACTTTCCAACACACTGCGGTCCATGAAGGCCCCGGGATCACCCTCATCGGCGTTGCAAATGACGTATTTCTGGCCTTCGGGCATCTTCGCCACCGTGGCCCACTTCAACCCCGTGGGATAGCCGCCACCCCCCCGGCCCCGCAGACCACTCCGGGTGATTTCCTCCACCACTTCAGCGGGATCATATTCGTACAGCACCCGATAGAGTTGCTGATAGCCCCCGGCAGCGATGTATTCCTCGATGCGTTCGGGATCAATCTTGCCGCTGTTTTCCAACACGATCGGGAATTGGCGGGCAAAGAAGGGATGGTTGCGATCGCCCAGGGGAGCCGTCACTTCCCCGCCTTTGAGGGCCTTGACGATCGAGGCTGCATCCGCCGTCGTCACCTGTTCATAAAGAATCGGCTCCTGGCTCCCATCCCGGTCAACCACCTCCACCAGGGGACCCCGGCCACAGAAGCGCATACAGCCCACACTGCATACCTCCGTAGACGCCCCCAACCCCTCGGCATCCACGGCAGCGTCCAACTGGGCCTTCACCGCCGCCGATCCAGAGGAAAGGCAGCCGGCAGCCGTACAGCAGTGAATCCGGGTCTGTTTCTGGCGATCGCGTTCCTTTTGCCCGATCGCAAGCAGTTCAGCTAAATCCATAGGTCACGGTCCTTCGCGGCTGGCAACAAATCAATTCAAAACTCAAAATTCAAAACTCAAAATTCTAGATGGGCGGGTTTACCCCAGCGATCGGTGACCCGACCCGATGGGGGCGCAACCCGCCCCTACCCTTAGGTCGCATCGGGGAGCCATGCCTTCACGGCGGTGAGGACGGCTTCGGGGGTTTGCTTACCAGCGACACGGCCATCGAAGACTGCCGCCGGGGCAATGCCACAGGCCCCAATACAGCGGGCGGTGACTAGCGACACCTGACCATCGGGGGTGGTTTCGCCCTCGGTGAGGCCAACTTCCCGTTCCAACGCCGCCAGGAGTTCCCCCGCCCCTTTGACGTAGCAAGCCGTTCCTAGGCAAACGACGCAACTGTGGGCACCGCTGGGTTTGAGCGAGAACAGGTGATAAAAAGTAGCGACGCCGTAGACGCGGCTCAGGGGCAACTTTAATCCCCGTGCAATGTAGTGCAATACGTCTTCTTCCAGATAGCCGAAAGCTTCCTGGGCCTTGTGGAGGACCTCAATCAGGGCATCGGAGCGATATTGGTTACGCTTCATGGTGATGTCGAGGACCTTGAAGCGCTTATCCCCACTGGGATGGTCGTTGTTAACAGGGGGAGCTTGACGATCGGGGGTTGGGGCGGACGATAGTGGCGACATCCTACTTCCTTGAAATCTAAAGAATTAATAAAGAAGCTGCAAGCTGAACTTGAAAACTTAACCTCCAAAAGCGCTGTTGTCCAAAGTTTTAGTAACACCTGCTGCCAAGATAAACATTTATTGCAATCAAGCTATGATCGCCTGTCTGTATGACTTTACAGGATTGAGTCAGGATTGGGATTGTATCTGGCTGTTGCGATAATGACTGTAATTGAAAATAGATTTAAAATTCGAGTGACTGATATTGAAAAAATCTAAAACTATTGTCGCATCCCTGCTATTACCTGACCCATAATTTTAGATTCTTTTGAGGAATGTTTGAGCCTAGGGGCCAATAGCCTTGTATAGCAATAGCAACACAAAAATCAACATCAATGTTGTTTAAATCAAGGCTGCCCTCAACTGTGATTATTCCCGCTCCGAGCAAGCGGCGATCGCTGTCGATTGCGGGGATGAGTCGCTAAGCTAAAAACTGACGGCGCGATCGGGCTAAGGGCTTGGCAAGGTCGCGATCGTCGCAGGCCCACTAGATTTGCTAGGGGCCAGTTGATGCACTATTGGGTATTCCTATGAAACGTCGAGACTTTATTGGGTGGGTTGGCGTTGGCGGGGTGGTCAGTTCCCTCCCCGTCGTCATGTCTGGCTGTGAGAGCAACCCGACGGCGACGAATGCCGCCCCAACCCGTGCCGATGGCTTCCAGGTTGTGGGTACAGTGGCGGCGCTGGATAACCCTGGCGGCTTGCTCAACGAGAATCTGGCGCAACCGGTGTTAGTCGTCCGTGATCCGGCCAATGCTGATACCCTAACTGCCGTCAATCCGACCTGTACCCATAAGGGCTGTATTGTGGAATGGCAAGGTGACACTAAAGCCTTTGTGTGTCCCTGCCACGACGCTAAGTTTACAGAAGCCGGGACACTGGCCCAAGGCCCAGCGGAAAAACCCCTCACCACCTACACCGCCAAAATTGAGGGGGATAGCGTTCTTGTCAATTTTGGCTAGGGGATGGCTAGGGGATGGCTAGGGGAGCCTTTGAGAAGATTTGTGGCAAGGAACGATCAACCGGGCAGCGGCAGCCCATTCTAGGAGTAGGGGGTTAGACCCCTCATCGCATCTATCTAGACAATATTTTATGAGCATTGCCAGCCAGTTAGATCTCCTCATCCAGGAACTGCAGTTCCTACCGCCGCAATATAGCCATCGATCGCTGGAGCTTGCCCGCTTCATCCGCCGTCAACTTCTGGGTAACTACCAGGCTCCCCAGCCCAGTGTTGAGGCCCACTACCGGATTGGCAACGGCCTGCATGCGGCCCTCGTGAACTATCTCCTGCAACAACCCGACGAGCAAGCCCAAAGCCTCTTATTAGAGCTGGGCAACATTGATGCAGACTGGCAGACCCTTTCAGCTAAGCCTTAGCGATCGGGGCGATCGGGGATGGCGGCGATCGCCTGGAGAAGGTCCTGCTGAACTTCCCGTGAGGCGGCAATCACTAGGCCAGGGCGGCGATAGGCCATGCAATCAATCAGGGGGGGTGGGGGCAGGCCCGCATGGGTGGAGACGATCGCCCCGGCTTCCTGGGCCATAAAGGCTAGGGCAGCGCCATCGATAAAATTGCCATTGCGAATAATCACGCCGGCCAGCTCGCCGCTGAGCATTCCATTAACATTGGGAATCTGCTGGGTGGCAGAATAGCCTTTGGCGACATCGATCACGGTGTAGCGATCGCGCAGGGCGGGTCCATACTTTTCCATCCCCCAACCCAGCAAAATGGTGGGTTGAGGATTTTGGATACGGAGGGGTTGGCAATCGTCTAGCGTTGCCGTCAGGGGACCCAACCAGCACCCTTGCCCCCGGAGGGCATAGCAGTAGGTATCTTGGGCAGGGTTGAGGGCGATCACGGCTTCATAGTCATCGGTATTGAGGACACTCAGGATAATTTGATAATTGTCGTGCCCATCAAGGTAAAACTGGGTGCCATCGATCGGGTCCAGAGTAACCAGGTAATCATCCGGCTCCCCCAGGGCGATCGCCCGCAAGTATTTGGTGTTATAGGACTGCTCGTATTCCTCCCCATAGAAACGGAGGGACGGGAAATGGGCCAGCATCGCCACCTCCACCAGGGTTTGGATCGACAGATCGGCATCACTGAGGGCGGCCCCGAAAACACTATCAGCAGCCTTGGCCGGACGGCGGGCGATCTGGGGTTGAATTTGGCGGGCGTAGGCGGCGGCTAGCCGCAAGGGCGGCAGCAACGTTGCCAAAATTTGGCGCGGGGTGGGGACAAGGGACATAAGCAGCTAACCGTCACAACTCTGCTGAGAGATAATACGCGATCGGCCCCACCTGCACCCACCCGATGCTTAAGGCGACAGGGATCAGCTAGGATAGGCTTGCTGTACTCATCATCACACCATCCCCATGTTTCTTCTCGAATTAGTCCTGCGCTATTCCCCCGTTTCCCTCTCGGTGCAACGTAAGTCTGAGGCGGATGCAATGGCGCTCTATCAGCACATTCTGTCCGTGATGCAGAACAGTGCAGCGACCCCCCTCCTGGAGTTAACCTGCGAGAAAGAGGTGGATAAAAAAATTGCGGTTCTAACAAGTGAAATCCTTGCTGTCCAGGTATCCGAAAAATCGGGTACCGCTGCCGCCTCCGGACGCCCACCTGGCTTCTTTGCCCTGTCCAAGGATGAGGCAGAAGGCTAAAACACCAGAAGTGTGGCATGACCTAACACTGGGGATCAGAGCGTGGCTCAGAATAGTGGATCAGCTCAGGATAAGTGCGGCAAGGGGGGATCAGGCGCGGGTGAATGACGTACCCCCGGACACCACAATTGCGTCACCGGCGATCGTGGTCGATCGCATTGCCTTTCAATGGACACCGGCACAATGGGTCCTCGACCAATGTTCCCTGACGGTGCCCCAGGGGGAATTTTGGATGTTGTTGGGTACCAATGGCAGCGGTAAATCCACCCTATTGCGGATTCTGGCGGGCCTGTTGACCCCGCAATCGGGCCACACCCAAGCCCTACAACCCGTCGGCTTTGTCTTCCAAAACCCCGATCACCAACTGGTGATGCCCACGGTGGGGGCTGATGTTGCCTTTGGCCTCGTCGCTGAGCAATTACCCCCCCAAAAAATTCGGGAGCGGGTGTGGGAGAGTCTAGCCGCCGTCGGCCTAACCGAGTTTGAGCGGCGACCGATCTACGCCCTGAGTGGTGGCCAGAAACAACGCGTCGCGATCGCAGGGGCGATCGCCCGCCATAGCCCGGTCTTGCTGCTGGATGAACCCACTGCCCTCCTGGACCCTGATAGTCAACGGGATCTCGTCAGTCGGGTACAAGCCCTCGTCAAACAGCGCGGGATTACCGCCCTGTGGGTCACGCATCGCTTAGAGGAACTGGACTATTGCGATGGCGCTTTCCTGCTCCAGAATGGCCGTGTGATTAGCCAGGGCGACCCCCAAACCTGTAAGCAGCAGTTGATGCAATCCGGTTCCCCCCCCTAACCGGGAACTTGGCGTTTTGCCTGTTGCATTCGGACCCCTCATGGCCCATTGCACAATATCCCTTAACCGGGCAGAATCAAGAGGATTTTAACCCCCTGCTTGACTGACAAATCTTTTCCCCTCATCCCTAAATCCCTTCTCCCACAAGGGGCGAAGGGACTTCAACCCCAAAAACTGGCTCAAAAGCCCCTCGCCCGCTCTGGGAGAGGGGTTGGGGTGAGGGCGGTTCGAGTGTTGTCAGTCAAGCAGCTTTAACCCCTTACCCTAGAGACGCCCATGTCGGTTGACGCCTCCCTCTCTGCTGCCCAAATTGAGCAGGCGAAACAAGCGATCATCGCCCAATATGGTCCTTGGACAGCCCACAATATCCACTTGGGGCACGGTATTTACACCCTGGATAACCAATCGGCCCGTGATATTCGTCCCCGTTGGCTCACACAAATTGTGGCGGATATTGCCCGTCGTCCGTGGACACAATTACGGATTTTAGATTTAGCCTGTTTAGAAGGATGGTACGCGATTGAATGTGCGCTGCAAGGGGCTGAGGTCGTCGGCATTGAGGGCCGTAAGGCGAGTGTAGAAAAAGCCCAATTTGTTAAGGATATCCATCGGCTCGATCGCCTGACCTTTTACCAGGATGATGTGCGCAACTTAAGCGTGGCTAACTACGGTCAGTTTGATGTGATTTTATGCCTGGGAATTCTCTATCATTTGGATGCCCCCGATGTGTTCGCTTTTATCGAGCAACTCGCGGCCTGCTGTCGGGGCTTTGCGATCGTGGATACCCACATTAGTTTAACACCAGTAGTTGAGCAGACCTATCAAGGTCAAACCTATTGGGGGGAATACTACCAGGAGCATGCAGAGGCGGCTTCCCTGGCGGAGCGGGAACAGGCGGCTTGGGCTTCCCTCGATAACCCCAAGAGCTTTTGGCTAACCCGACCGTCCCTGGTTAACTGTCTCCAAACCAGTGGCTTCACATCGGTTTATGAATGCTACAAATTTAGTCAGGGATTTGCGAAGCAAGGGGTCAGCGATCGGTTGGCATTACTGGCCATGCGCGGCGACCTGCAAACGGTCTATTCATCACCGTTAGTCGAACAATTAGGGACGGGTACTTGGCCGGAAATCCAACATTCTCAAACCACGGCGGGAGATTAAAGGACTATCACGCTTAAGCCTGCGTGCCCTCGACCGGCTCAACCCGAACGGAGCGCCTTAACACCAGAGATGGGCCAATTCTACGGGTACCTTCTGCCCTTGTGCCTCCGCCACCCCCCAATATGACGGCGTGCCGGATCGTGATGGGTCCAGTGAATTACCCTGCCTTGGAGACGCCGCTCAGATTCACCGCGCCCCGCAATTTGTTCAGTTACTAAGGCACTTTTGCAAGGTATTTGGGCGTGGCCGATCGCGGATCTCGGTTGACGCGGCGGGCTGACGCCAGGGTTAGTGGGAGTGGGAATGGGGATGATCGTGGGGATGCGGGTGAGAATGGGCGTGGGGATGCGGGTGAGAATGGGCGGGATGATCGTGCGCGTGGGCAGGGGGCGCTTGGGCGATCGCGAGGGCTGGATTCACTGCTAAACTTTGCTCTGCCAAGAGGTCAGCAATCAGGGGATTAACCCAACTCGCCGCCATTTGCAGAAAGTCCGGATGATCATTCACACAGTCCATTTGGACATAGGTAACATCAGGCCGCCGCCGTCGCAGGTCTTCAATAATATGCCCGACATCGAGCAAGGTTTCATGGTTTTCCGTGGCAAACCCGATCGGCATCAGGACGATCGCCGTTGCCCCCAAATCAATCAAATTCCGCGCGGCTTGTCGGACATTGGGCTGGGTCCATTCAATCAAGGGGGTATCATGGTTGAGCCAACCGATGGAAATGAGGGGATAGCGTTCAATGAGGCGATCGCGCACCCGATCGTACAGAAGCTGACTTTCGGTAATACCAGACGTAAATCCCTTCGCCTTGTGCGGACAGCCGTGGTTCATCAACACAATCCCAATCTGGGAGGGCAAATGGGCCATAATCACATCCGCCTGGATCTTTGCCTCGACCAAATCGGCCAACAGATCCAAATAGTCCGCCCGATCGTAGAACGACGGTAAATAGCGCATTCCCTTCACCCAATGGGGGGTCTCGGTGCCCATCCCCGCGAGGGCGCGGTTCACCTGCTCGATCGCAATGCCGCTGGTGAAAATCGAATCCACAACTAACAACGGATAGATCAACAGCTTATCAAACCCATCTGCCTGCATTTGGGCCAAGACCTGGGCCGGTAGAAAGGGGGCACAAAAGTTAAAGGCTTTATAGACCCTAACCCGATCGCCCCAGTGGGCTTGTAAATGCTTCTCAATGCCCGCCCGTTGCCGCTCAAAAATGGCATTGTGGGGGGAAATGAAATTGCCATGCTGGTGCCCCCACTCATGCAAATCAAATACCGCTAACAACCGCGCTAAGGGGGGATAAACCCAGGTCGGCACGGGGGCAAACTTGGCCGTGAGCAGATTGAGGGCCTGTTCGTTATAGTTGGCAAAGTCCTCATAACGTTCTACTTCGCCATAGCCCATCAGTAGGACAGCCACGCGATCGGCGATCGCTCCCCTGTCCGCAACCGGCCTTTGGACTTGTTCAGGGGTTGTAACCACAGTGCAGACCTCACGTAATATCAGGAAATACTCGCCAAGCGTGTCCGGAGGCAGTCCAGACAGCACAGCGGACCGGCACTGCTCGGTTTGGGCTGAGCCTACCGAGAGCACTCATCCTTATGCTTGACAATGCACTCGTCCTAACCGTTTTACTTAGGCTAGCATCCCCCTGGAGGGGATAGGGGAGGTTGTAGGTTTCCTTAATGTTCTGGCGCTGAGTATGGGGGGGAGGGGGAGGTCCCGATTTTAGCGGCGGCCAATTCCCAGTGCTCACTCTCACGTGTTGCGTTCTCTTGAGGCTATCGCTGTGTTAGGTTTTCTGCTGGTTCTGGCTGCGGCCTTTTGTTTCTGCTTTCAAAATGTCATTGTGCGGGTCCTCTTTACGGAACAGACGCTCTTTGGCCTATTCCCCACCGGGGGCTTTGTCACCCCCACCCTACCCCATTCGTTCTTGCTACTGTTCATGCGTATGGCTATCGTGGTCCCCCTGATGGCCGCCCTGGCTACCACGCTCTATCCAGCTACCTGGCGGGATATGCAGGTGATCAGTAGGTCCGGTCAGCGGTTTCTACTGGGGCGATCGCTGGCTGGGGGCGGTTTGATGTTTCTGTACCTGGCTCTGCTCTATGTCTCAGTGGGCCTAATTCCCACGGGGATTGCCCTCACCCTCTTTTTTACCTATCCCGTTTTCACGGCCCTGATGGCCTGGTATACCTTTGGCAGTCCCCCTAGTCCTCAACGCTGGGGCATCATGGGCTTGATTTTAGTTGGGACAGTCCTGACCCTACCCCACAGCCGCCCGATCGCCGGGGTTGCCAGTCCCCTCGGCATTCTCTGTGGCATTACGGCTGGCTTTGCCTACGCCCTGTATACCATCAACGCCCAGCAGAGTTTTGCGTCCCTCCACCCCGTCCCCTTCACCTGGATCAGTTTTGCGGTCACCCTGCTCCTGTCTGCTGTGAGCCTGAGTCTGGGGCCGCAGTCGGCTGCACCCTTGTCCTGGTGGCCCCTGTGGGTGGGTGGCAGCTTTTCAGCGATCGTCACCTTGGCCGGACACCTGCTCAATAACTTAGGCATTCGCCAAATTGGGGCAACCACCGCCGCCATCATTGGGGCCAGTAATCCCGCTTTAACCGTAGTGTTGGCCTGGTTGGCGATCCAGGAACGTCTCAATGGGGTACAGTTGACGGGCGTGGCGATCGTCACCCTGGGGGTCCTCTTTCTCAGCCGTAACACCACCCCCAAACGGGAGAAATCCACACCTTAATTTGTTTAGCACTCTCCAAGCTTGAGTGATAAATTCAAGGGTGGACTATTGGTATTAACACAAGGTGAGACCTGAGATATGGCGAAGCTGATCTCGTTTGACGAAAAATCACGACAATCGCTGGAGCAGGGAATCAATGCCCTAGCGGATGCCGTCCGCATCACCCTTGGCCCCCGTGGTCGCAACGTTGTCCTGGAGAAGAAATTCGGTGCCCCGGATATTGTCAACGATGGCGTGACGATCGCCAAAGAGATCGAGTTGGAAGACCCCTTCCAAAATGTGGGCGCAAAGTTGATGCAGGAAGTCGCTTCTAAAACCAAGGATATTGCCGGCGATGGTACAACCACTGCGACGGTGCTAGCCCAGGCAATGGTGCGCGAAGGGATGCGCAATGTGGCTGCTGGTGCGAACCCCGTTTCCCTGCGGCGGGGGATGGAAAAGACGATCGCCGAGTTGGTCACGCGGATTGCGGCAGTGGCTAAACCGGTCGAGGGCGATGCGATCGCCCAGGTAGCTACGGTGTCCTCTGGCAATGATGAGGAAGTCGGTCAGATGATCGCCGAGGCGATGGCCAAAGTTACCAAGGACGGCGTGATTACGGTGGAAGAATCCAAGTCCCTCACCACCGAGATGGAAGTGGTGGAAGGGATGCAGATCGATCGCGGCTACATTTCTCCCTACTTTGTCACCGATCCGGAACGGATGGTCACCGAGTATGAAAACGCCCTGATCCTGATTACCGACAAGAAGATTGCCTCGATTCAAGATCTTGTCCCGACCCTGGAAAAGGTGGCCCGTTCCAGCCAACCGCTGCTGATCATTGCCGAAGACGTGGAAGGGGAGGCCCTGGCGACACTGGTGGTGAACCGGATGCGCGGCGTGCTGAGTGTGGTCGCCGTTAAGGCTCCGGGGTTTGGCGATCGTCGCAAGGCCATGCTCCAAGATATTGCCATCCTCACCAACGGCCAATTGATTTCCGAAGAAGTGGGTTTGGGTCTTGATAACGTCAGTCTGGATATGCTGGGCACTGCTCGCAAGGTGACCATCTCCAAGGACAACACCACGATCGTCTCGGCCACCGAAAACCCCACCGCCGTCCAGAAACGCATTGCCCAAATTCGCAAGCAACTGGAAGAAACTGACTCCGACTACGATCGCGAAAAGCTGCAAGAGCGGATTGCGAAACTCGCCGGGGGGGTTGCCGTGATTAAGGTGGGTGCCCCCACGGAAACGGAACTGAAAAACCGCAAACTCCGGATCGAAGACGCCCTCAACGCTACCCAAGCGGCAGTAGAAGAGGGGATTGTTCCGGGCGGCGGCACGACCTTAATCCACCTGGGCGGTCAGTTGAAAGACTTTGTGGCCAGCCTCCAGGGTGAAGAACGAATCGGGGCGGAAATTGTCATTCGTGCCCTGGAAGCCCCCCTGCGCCAGATTGCTGAAAATGCCGGGGTGGAAGGCTCGGTTATTGTGGAAAAGGTCCGTGAGAAGGACTTTAGTGTGGGATATAACGCCCTGACCCAGCAGTTTGAAGACCTAATTGCCGCTGGCATTGTTGACCCAGCCAAGGTGGTGCGATCGGCGCTGCAAGATGCTGGCTCCGTTGCCGCGATGGTGCTGACCACCGAAGCCCTGATTGTGGAGAAACCGGAACCCCCCGCTCCGGCTGGTGGCCCTGACATGGGCGGCATGGGTGGTATGGGCGGCATGGGTGGTATGGGTGGTATGGGCGGCATGGGCATGATGTAAGCTCAGTAAATCACAAGTTGCACAGGGGATAGCCGTCTGAGTCTATCGAAGATTCGGCTGTCTCAGGGGCAGGCAGGATGCCTACCCCAGGCAGGCAGGATGCCTACCCCACAATCTGCAATTAACCATGCTGCGTTTTGTCGCTGCGATCGCCTTTTATACCTGTCTCCCCATCCCCAGCACATGGCCGTTAGACTTCCAGGGGGTTGCCCGTTTGGCTCCCCTAGTGGGTTTACTCATCGGTAGCATTTTGGTGGCCGCCGATGGGGGGCTATCCCTGCTGGGAATGCCCGTTCTGACGCGCAGTGCCGTCCTAGTGGTTAGCTGGCTGGCCCTCACGGGGGGGTTACATTTGGATGGTGCGATTGATACGGCAGATGGGTTAGCCGTTCCTGATCCCGATCGTCGGTTAACGGTCATGCGGGATAGTGTCACAGGCGCTTTTGGGGTGATGGCGGCGGTGGTGATCGTCCTCCTCAAGGTGGCGGCGCTGACTGATTTAACCCAAGGACGTTGGTTAGCCCTGCTCCTGGTGCCCGCTTGGGGACGGTGGGGGCAACTGCTGGCGATCGTGCGCTATCCCTACCTGCGCCCCACGGGCAAAGGGGCCTTCCACAAAGCGGCGATCCAATCCCCCTGGGAACTGCTCCCCACGGGTCTCCTGTTGGTGCTACTGGCGGGTTTGGGTAGCTTTGTCCACCTGATCTCGACAGGACAGTCGCTTAGCCCAGACTTATTTTTATCGGTTATGCTGACCGGGTTCGCCCTGAGCACAGTCGGTTTACTGCCTGCGATCCTGACTGGGGTTTGGTTTAATCAACAATTAGGGGGACAGACGGGCGACACCTATGGGGCAGTGGTTGAGTGGACCGAGACCTTCTCGCTGGTTTTAGTTACCCTGATTTTAGGAACAACCGTTGTTTAAGCAGCCGTACCCGGCATGAGTAAGTCCCAGCCCGAATCCAGTGCCCCGATCGCGGACCTTGCTCCCCAATTCGAGGTGGCAATCCAACGGCTTCATCAACTCATTCTGTGGGGACGGTGGCTGGCGGTAATTGTCCTGTGGCTCGGTCTAGCCCCCCTCAGCCTGTATGCTCTGCGATCGGAAGTTACCCTTTGGTTCGACTATTTCACCTGGTCAGCGCTACGCTACGGACTGGCCTTTAATCCCATGCCGACCCTGGGTTTAGCCCTATGTTTGGCCAGTCTGCTCTCGGCCCTACTCTGGCAATCGCAACACGCCCTCTTGGGCATCAGCGATCGGGAACGGCAGCGACTCCTGCGCCGGGTCCAACGCATTCACCAACAGGGACCCAGCCATCCCCTCTGGCGTTGGACATTTGGTCAGACACAGGGGGAAGAATTTTGAATTTTGAATTTTGAATTTGCCAGCGTGAGAGGTACAGGGTGAAAAACAAACTGAGCTTGGGGCGATCGCTGCCTCCCGGTACGGTGATCAAATTAGGGAAATTTGTCTGGACGACGATGTGGCAGACGATGATGGCCCAAATGGCTCCCCGTAATGCGGCGGGAGAGTACCTGCGACCGGCTAGCCAATTTCGTCAGATGATTTCGTCCCAAGCGGGGGCTGCCTATCCGCCAGCGGTGGGCCGCTATCAGTTGTTTGTCGGGTGGGGCTGTCCGTGGGCGCATCGAACCTTGGTTGTGCGTGCCCTGAAGGGCTTGGAAGCGACGATCGCGATCGTCATCGTTGAACCTTCTCCGCATACAGGGATGTGGGTGCTTACTCAACCCGAACACGGTTGTCAAACGTTGCCGGATCTCTACCAAAAAGCCCAACCGGGCTACAACGGACGCTACACGGTTCCCGTTCTCTGGGATGCACAGACGGGGACGATCGTGAACAACGAAAGCGCTGAGATTATCGTGAGTCTCAATGCTGAGTTCAATGCCTTTGCCCGTAACCCTGCGCTTGATTTGTATCCTACTGATCTAAAGGCGGCGATCGATGATTGGAACGAGCGCATCTACACGGACGTGAATAATGGGGTCTACCGCTGCGGTTTTGCCCAAACCCAAACGGCCTACGCGCAAGCCTGCCAAACACTCTTCACAACCCTTGATGCGATTGAATCCACCCTGGCAGTGCAACGTTACCTCTGTGGCGATCGTCTGACCCTCGCTGATGTGCGTTTGTTCACAACCCTGATCCGGTTTGATATTGTTTACTATGGTTTGTTCAAGTGCAACCAACGCCGTATCCAGGACTACCCCCACCTAAGTGGTTACCTGCGTGAACTCTACCAACTACCCGGTATTGCCGACACCTGTCAGCTTGACATCATCAAACGGGACTACTACGGTAACCTGTTTCCCCTGAATCCGGGTGGTCTTATCCCAGTAGGACCGGATCTGACTGTCCTCACGGCTCCCCACGGACGCGACCACCTACCCGCAGATCGCCTCGCCACTACCGAGTGCAGCGCCTAATTAACTAAGCAACGTTTGTAGTTCAGACTTTAGCCTGCAACACCTCAAGATGAGCCGCCGCAGATCACTTTTGATGCCTACAGATCACCTTTCGGCGGTCGGCTCCAAACTCCTAGGTCGAGGCTACGCCAACGATTTGTTATCTCGCTTGGCCAGTACATTTTGTTTACTTTCCGATCGTGTGCAATGCCTCGATCCAGATCTTGAGTTCCTGCTCAGCCAGGTTTTTATCAATCAACTCCTGTTCCTGGTGGGCGATGTAGGTGTTCCGAAAATCATTGATGCGGGTCACGGTTTCCAAAAACTTACGTCCACCCTGAAACCGCAACTGAGTTTGCAGCGTCTCAAATACCCCCCCTATTTTTGTGGTGTCATTGAGAGCGTAGTCTAAACACGATCGCAGCAAGCCGATCAGCGACAGTCCATTGTTGAACACCAGCGTCCGTTTCAGATTTTGGGCCAGTTTGCGGTAATAGTCCTCTGATTTGCGGTCTACGCCGCCCAGGTAGGGAGCGAACCAGGCTTTTTGGTCATCCACGGTAGCAGGCATCTCTGGTTGCAGTCGCCGTACCAGGAAGCCTTTTGCCACTTCATCGATCGAACCCAACAGGGCAGTAAAAACAGGTGCATAATTCATGCCCTCTTTGTTCTCGAAGAAGCGGTAGAGCATGACGGCTTGATCGGCAGCGCGGCGATAGCGGGAAGGCAGCGCATTGAGAATGGCTGGAGCAATCAGGCTATCCACAGTAGCAACTTCTTCGTCGGATTGCCCCAAATTTACAAACAGGGGCAAGTCTTGGAATTCCTCAGATTGCAGCAAGTTTTGTAAGGCGGGGGCACAGGCGCGGGCCAGTTCGGCAATGGTATCGCCTGCCATGCGTTCAAACACGCCTTGGGGGATGTAGAGATAGTGCCATTGGACTCCCTCACCCCCAGCCCCTCTCCCAAGCTGGGAGAGGGGAGTAAGAGGGTTTGGTTCCCCCTTCTCCCGTTCTGGGAGAAGGGGGTTAGGGGGATGAGGGCGACTAGCTGCCTCGCACCAGGCGATCGCGGCTTTGGCTTTCAAGGGTACATCCCGATCTTCGCGCCCTTTGGTTTCCACCAGGTAGTAGTGACCATCAAGGGTGCGGACAAAGAAATCGGGGGTGTAGAAGGCGAGTCTGTCTCCATTTGCCAGATAATCTACTCGCAAACACTGCGATCCGGCATTTTTGGCAAAGGCAGCGACATCGGGGGCGCGATCGCAAAACTTCGCGACGGCCACTTCTAACTCCCGGTTACAGGTGACGAGATTAAACAGGGTCTTTGCCGCTTCCAAGGCAGGACGGCGTTCGCTCAAGGTAACTTGAAAGGGTTTCCAGGCATTCAGGGATTTGGGGGGTTCAACCATTAGCCGTTCTTCGGTAGTGGTGGTGCGGCTGCGAATGAGGGGGACAAACACGGCTCGTAGGTGTTCCCCCACGTCAGAGTCGGCTAATCGAGCTACCAGAGCCGGATCAAACAGGGTGGTTTTCTGCTCAAAGAGAATCTCTTCCAGAAAAGTCTGGATCAGGGGCGCGAGGATAGGATGGAGTCCCCGCAATTTACAAATCGTTTCCAGTTGCTTGACATAGTAGGAAACTGCGCCAATGCCCGACTCCAGCAGTGGCAGATTCAACTGCATCTTTTCGACGACTTCCCCCGTAAACAGATGCCGCCCCTCATACTCGATGACATTCTTGCCCTCACCCCCAGCCCCTCTCCCAGGTGAGGAGAGGGGAGCCGAACCATGATCTGAAGCATACTCTTCTCCCCCTTCTCCCGCCCTGGGAGAAGGGGGCTGGGGGGATGAGGGGGCAAGGGGCAACCGCCGAAATTGCTTAAACGCCTTTTTCACATCCTGAATCGTCAAGCCTTCCAGCCTGGGCACAATCCGCAAGCCAGCAGAAAGGGTGGGAATTTGGATATTCAGGGCATTCACATCTTTATGGACTTCATCGGGGAAGATCGAAATCGTGGTGGCGGGAACGCGATCGAGTTCCACAATTTCCAGCGGCAAGCCTTCCTGGGCCAGTTCTTGCTGATAGAGGCTGGCAAAGGCGGGATGTTCCACCACCGTCACCAGTTCGTTGGCTTGACCGGGGGGAGTCATACGGCGCAGGCCCCGACCCAGGGTTTGTTCGGGCAGAATGTTGGCTTTGGAACTGTAGGGACGCAGGGGGACGATCGTCGTCACATTGCGCACGTCCCAACCTTCTCGCAGCATTAAAACGGAAACAATACAGAAATAGGGGCTGGTGTTGCTGTCTAGTTCGCGGCTAAGTTTTCGCAATGCCTTTAGGTCATCATCACTGATAGCTTTTTCGTCTTCGACAAATTCATACCGCGCCTCTTTGCCCCGTCCGACTTTCTTGAGCTTGCCCTTGAGGTTGGTGTGTAGGTTAATGGTTTTGCCGTTGAGTTGCTCAAACAAGGGGTCAGTGTTGAAGCGTTGGGTGATTTGATCGGCGGCATCGGTATCGTCGCACATGATGAACAGGAGAGGCTTTTTGCCGCTGGCTTGCCATTCGGCTTGGCTGGCTTTCCAGCGTTCGTAGCCCAAGAGTAAATGCTGTTCCCAGCGGTAGGCGGCGTTGTCGTCGGCTTGTTCGACTAACTTGCGGCTGGCTTGGCCAATCAGCGGGGTTTTGACAATCCCAGCATCCACTGCTTCCCCCAGGGGCGTATCGCAGACAATGTGTTTGAACAGTTGCCCTTTGTTGTCTTTGGGGGTGGCGGAAAAATCCAGTTGGGCCACCAATTTGCAACCGCTGCGAGCCAGGATGGTTTCGTGCAGGGTGCGAATGGCTTCGTTCCAGGCAGAGCCAGCGTCCCAAACATGGTGGGCTTCGTCGTTGAGGACCATAACGCGACGGTGGGCGGTGATTCTATCCCGCAGGGCGGCTCCGGTATCCAAGGCTTTGGTTTTGGAGACCACCGGCCCCATCCAGGCGTAATTATCGTCCTCTGCTTTCTGCTTGCGTTTCGAGTTGTCGTAGAGGCGATGAATATTCGTTAGATACAGGGTGCCACCCGTAGCGGCTCCGCTGGCTTCGTCTTGCAGCACCACCGACAGGTTCCAGTCGCCGCGCCATTCGGGGGGAATCAGGGGGTCTGCGTCAAACACGCGCCCGTTGCCAAAGTCCTCTTTGAGGCGTTCGTAGACGGTGAGGTTGGGGGCAATCACGACGAAATGCCGCGCCATCTCTGAATCGGATTCCCGCAGGGCGTGGAAATAGCTCCAGACGATGCACAGGCTCATGACTTTGGTTTTGCCCGCCCCAGTTGCCAGTTTGAACGCATAACGACTCCAGGCATCTTCCTCTTCGGTGATGCCCAAGGCTTGCAATTCCGCATTCACGCCGCCAAAGTCGGCAATGATTTGCGACAGGCATTCGATCCGTCGCACTTCCTTGAGGTAGATCAGGGTTTCCACTGCCTCTCGCTGGCAGAAGTAGTAGCGAAACTCAAAGTCTTCACCATCGGGGGTAGTTTGGCGGTGGGCGCGGTTGAACCAGTGATTCAGCAGTTGAATTGTGGTGTCGCTGGCTCCGATGTAGAAGGCTTCTCGCCACTCGCGCACCGCCGATCGCAGGTTATTCACCACATCGATCGCAGAGGCTCTGCGTCCTTGCTTGACCACGGCGGGGTCGCCAGACTTTTCTGCCCGAACGCGATGGGCGTTGGGTTCTGCCCAAGGAGCAAACAGGGGTTCGAGAACGGTGGGATTGAGAGGGGTTGAAGTCATAGGTTAGGCCGTTGCATATCCACTGAATTGGCGTTTGAAGGGAGAGTGAAAACCCAGTACAATATCATTGGGAGCAATCCCTTTTTCAGTGAGAACCTGGGCGATCGCGGTCTCCGTTCCATTGTGTTGAATCCAAACTTTGCCATCTTTAATATCAAAATGTAGGATGACATTAAAAATCCGTTTCTGATCTTGCCAACCGATATAGCTCAGTTGGTAGTGATCATGTTCAGTGTCGCAAATAATTGCAGTTGATACGTCGTTGGACAAAGCATAGGGATGAGCCTGTTCAGTCAGGATCTCACAAATTATTTGTCGATATTTTTGTAGCTTTTCCATTTTTTGATTTCCTCCTGAATTGGATCGTAAATAATAACATTCACGGCATGGCGTTTTAGAGAAGTTTGAACAAAGGAAATTTGAAAGAAATCGTTATAGGTTTCTAGGGGTATAGCAAGGTATAACGTGCGATCGGGATCTTCTTCTTCGAGGGCTTGCTGGTAGTTGAGATACTGTCCTAAAGCTGTATGAAATTCACTAATCTCTGAGTCTGTTATGAAGCTCTTAATTTCAACAGCGATTTTTTCCTGATCTCGTTGAGCCGCGATCGTTGCTTCTGCTCCCAAATCAATTTTCAGTCGGACAGTCTCAGTAATCTGAATGGTGAATGGATCATGGGTAATCAACCAACCTTCCTTTTCAAGGGCATGTTTAACGGCTTTGTGAAATTGATCTTTGCGAGACATAGTTCTAAAGCTCTGCATTTGCAGTGATCAAGGTATCGCAGAGGTTAGCTCAACATTAGCGCATCAATTGTTGGCGCAAATTGCGGAGCGCAACGCCTGTGCCTTGCTCAGCGGCGGCGGCTAACACTTGAGCGATGAGTTCAGGCAAATCTATCCCTGGGAAATAGCGACTGCGGGTTTGCAGTTCATAGGTTTCCCCTTGCAGGGCATACATCTTTAGATTGCTATTTTTGAATAGCCAGACTTCAGAGACACCGTAGGGGGCATAATCTTCGGCAGCGGTATAGGTAGTCACGTCAATTTCAATCACCAGATCCGGGGGCGGATCACTCTGCCAATTGATGCGGTCTTTGCCGAGGGCTGCCTGCCAGTTGTCAATGTAGAAGCAGTAGTCGGGTTCGATGCCCCCTGCTTCGGGAATATCCATTGTGATGGGGGTAAAGGCTTCGTAGTTGCGATTTTCGCTATCCAGGATAATTTCCACAATCCTGGCTAGGAGATGGGCTTCGCGCCCGTGGCGGGGTAGGGGACTCATCAGCAAAATTTCTCCGTTGCGATACTTGATGCGGGGGAGGGAGCCATCGCTGCGACTATCGCGTAGGGTGCAGTAGTCTTGCCAGGTGCCGGGCATGCGCATGACGCTACCGGGGGGAAGCTGGATTTTTTCACGGGAGATGACAGCGTACATAAGCCAACCTAGAATGAGAGCTTTTGAAACAGTTCGGCGACGGGTAGCGTGAACCCAGGAATCACATCTTTTCCATCGAGAGAATCAACGGATTTCAGCAGGCGATCGGGTTCTTGGGCACAGCGATAGACCAAAACATCGTGTTGCGTTGTGTGATCTCCTGTTCATCTCAATAGTTAAGCAGTCGCAAAGTCAGAATATTCGCGCATACGGGGATGGTGGAAGCCCACCACAATTTCTTTTTTGGAAATGCCCATTTCCTCAAGGTCTTTGTCAAGTTCAACATCTGTGGTATTCTCTTGAACCCAGATTTTGTTGTCCTTAATGTCAAAATGGAACATTGGATAGTAAATTCTCTGATCGCCAATCCACCCTACTTTTAGAAGCAGATAATGATCGTGTTCTGCATCAAAAATTACTTGGTTCTCAACCCCATTCTCTTGCCAAAGCTGAGAGTAGTGGTTGAGGAAATTACGAATACATTGACGATAGTGATTTAGCCTATCCATAATCGCATCTCCTGGTTTGATAGATTGTAGATGAGTAGTTTCGCGGGATATTCTTTCAGAACGTCTTGAATCAGAACTTCTCTGAAAAAGGAGTTGTAGATGGGCGTAGGGACTGCCAAATAAAGCGTGCGATCGGGGTCTGCGCGGGCGAGGGCAACTTTGTAGCGGAGGTATTGCCCAAAAGCCGCATAAAAGTCTGTAATTTTAGAGGCGTTAATGAATCCTTTGATTTCAACGGCTATTTTTTGCTGCTCCTTTTCAGCCCCAATCAAATTTTCTAGACCCAGGTCAACGTGGATGCCGATTTTGCCAATTCGGAAGGAGAGTGGGTCATGGGAAACAACCCAGCCTGCTTGGGTGAGTGCTTCTTTTACCCAGTCGTGGTAGAAATCCTTGGCTGGCATAACCCTACACCTCCACTTCTACGGTAATCGAGGTGTCGCAGCCGAAGGTATCGACAACTTTGACGCAGGCGGTGTATTTGCCGGGAGCGGGGT
>JBBILC010000005.1:56993-74654 GCA_037445115.1 Coleofasciculaceae cyanobacterium bin_20 | reverse complement strand
CGGGGTCCTCTACCGGAACTACCCGCACGACTGTGGGATATTGAGGTCAAACTGCGCCAAGCCCCCCGGTTCCCCCTCACCCAAGCAATGGGGCTATTGGGCGTGCTGGCCCAAGCGGATGGCAAACTGATGGTCCTCGGCGGGGCGGGGACGGGTAAAACCAGTACCCTCATCGACCTTGCCCACCAATTGTGGACGATCGCCCAAACAACGGTAACGGCCCCCCTACCCCTCTACCTATCGCTGCTGGGCTGGCAGGAACCTTGGGAAATTGCGCCGTGGCTAGTCGAACAATTGCACCAACGTTACCAACTCCCTCGCCCCATTGCTCACGCCTGGTTACAGCAGCGACAGATTATCCCCTTGCTGGACGATCTCGATCGCCTCAACCTGACGCAACAGGAAGCGTGTCTGCGAGCACTTAACCAATTGCTCGCCACCTATCCCCGGCTAATTCTAGCGACCTCACTAGAGTCCTATACCCGCTGCCAGACGCGCTTAACGGTCAATGGGGGAATACTCTTGCGCTCCCTGAGCAATGCGCAAATTAGCCATTACCTGAACCAGACCGAGAGCTTGGAGTTGCGCCGTAACCTGGAGGCCGATCCTGCCCTGCTTGGCTTAGCCAAAAATGCTCTGCTACTGAATATGATGATCCTGGCAACGGATGAACTCCTCATGCGGGCATGGCGGGGGCTGACCACATTTGACGATCGCCGTCACTACTTGATCAGTGCCTATGTCCGTAGCCGTCTGCGGCGTGATCCCCGTGACCCCTGGTATCCCCGTAATCAGGAACCCCTCTCGGAACAAACCAAACACTGGCTCCACTGGCTGGCCCACTACCTACACACCCAGGCGATCGCCGACTTGCGGATTGAAGCCCTGCAACCCAGCATCCTGGCCAAAACCAATAGCCGTTGGGCCTATGCGATCGGCGTTGGCCTTGCGGAAGGGATTATCCTCGGCGGCAGCTTTGGCCTTCTGTCGCGCCAAGTGCCCCTCCTCACCCTCGGCGTCGCGATCGGGCTGGCCAGCACCCCCCTCCATCTCTGGCAGCAAGCTGATCTTCAGATCCAACCCCAGGCTCCCATTTTCAACCTATTGAGCCGCTACTGGGCCAGTCACACCAGCGTCATTATCGGAGCGATCATCCTGGTGAGTGCGATCGTGGGCTGGCTGCTGCAAACCCTGGCGCAAGGTACCCCGAACGGGGTCATCACGGGTCTCGCCCTGCTTCTATGCCTGGGGTTAATTTGCCTGACGCCCCTGGGCCTCCAAACCCTGAGCCAGCACTGGCGATCGCCGCCGATGTCTCCCCTGCCCACGGCGGTACAGGCGACGCAAAATGCCAGCCTCTTAACCTGCCTAGGGATTGGGATCTCCAGTGGAATCTGGTTCCAGATGGGCCTCCCCCTAGCCCAGTACGCCGTCCTGAGCACCTGCCTAGGACTCCTCTTGGGGATTGCTGCCGGGGGAGAAGCCTGTATTCAGCATGGCGTGCTGCGTTTTCTGCTCTGGGGCCAAGGCCATATCCCCTGGAACTATCGCCGCTTCCTCAACTACGCCAGCGATCGCCTCTTGCTCCAACACCACCAGCAACGGTATCAATTTGTACACAATTTGTTACAGACCTATTTCTTTCAGCTTCGGTAACCCGCTAAAATAGGAGGTTTGTTGGCTACGGCTTGGGTGAGCACTCGCTAGGGCATGTGGGATGTGCCTTTCTCAATCAGGGTGTCGCTGCTCAGCAATGTGTAGCCAGTTCTGAGTACCACGGCCATGTTTCACCTGCCTAACTACCTATCGCGTGTTCTGGAGTGCAAAAGTCGTCGTATCCGCTACTCACTCGTCAAGAAATACCGAGTGATCAGTTCCGCTTCCGTGGATGATCTCTGGCAAACGATCGCCAACCTAGCGGATGTCTCCTGGCACCCCCTGCTTTGGCGGACCAGCCTGCCCCAGGGACTAATGGCTAAACCGGGCCTCTTCTACCGCGCTGTTACCCGCCTCTTTCCGGTTCCCGTGCGCATTTTTGTCGAGCGGGTCCGGCCAGGGGAGTTGCTAAGCCTGCGGGTCCTAGGGGCCTGGGGCATTGAAGAACAGGCCACCTATCAGGTAGAACCCAGTGAAGAGGGCAACTATGTGTCCTACCGGGTCACCCTACGGGGTTGGCTCTCCCCCGTCATCTGGTCCCTGATTCGTCCCCAGGCCGCCCGGGTTGCGGCCCGACTAGCCCAGGCTGCCGAGCAAGCCACAATCCACGCCGTTGGCCATCCCCCCCATCCCCCCGAACGCAATTGCTTCGACTTCTAGTTGCAGTCGATCCCAAATTGCACGTGGGATAGCCGAGACGGCTATCTGGGTGGCAGGCAGGATGCCTACTCCACAACGGCTTTTGGCGCTAAGTCTCGGTTGTCTGGGTGGCAGGCAGGATGCCTACCCCACAACGGCTTTTGGCGCTACTGAAGTTTGAAGTTTGAAGTTTGAATTAATATCCACCATGCCTGATCTGCTGCTCCATACCGAGTTTGTTACGGTTCCCAATGGGGACTTAGCAATCCAGTCCTATCTGGCCTATCCCCAGGGAACTGGCCCCTTTCCCGCTGTCATCGTGTTACAGGAGGTGTTTGGGGTGAATACCCATATTCGCCAAGTCACGGAGCGAATTGCGCGGGCGGGCTATGCCGCGATCGCCCCGGCCCTCTTCCAACGCACGGCACCCGGATTTGAGGTGGGCTACGGCGAGGCGGATCTGGTAGAAGGGCGACGCCACAAAAACCAGACGCGGGCCTCGGAACTGTTGAGTGACATTCAATCCACGATCGCCTATCTGCAAGCACAGCCCTGGGTGAAGCCGGGGGGAATGGGCTGCATTGGCTTTTGCTTTGGTGGGCACGTGGCCTACCTGGCGGCAACACTACCGGCGATTCGGGCCACGGCCTCCTGCTACGGGGCGGGGATTGTGACGATGACCCCTGGCGACGAAGGGCCACCCACGCTTACGCGCACGCCCGCTATTCACGGGACGATTTATGGCTTCTTTGGCATGGACGATCCCCTGATTCCAGCGGCAGAGGTGGACGCGATCGCCGCTGCCCTCGAAACTCACCAGGTAGACCATCAGATCTTCCGGTTTGCGGGGGCGGGGCATGGCTTTTGTTGCGATCAACGGCCCGACTATCGCCCGGAGGTGGCAGCTCAAACCTGGGAAGCCATTTTCGCCCTCTTCGCCAAGAAATTAGGCTAGTACTGGTTGACATCCTCTACGAGGGCTTGATCGTGCTAGGCTGAGCAGCAAATTTCCTGTTATGGACTGCTGGTATTGACGGATCGTTATGGATGTGTCCCTCTTCCTTGATACAACCCCTAGCTTGGTTTCTCCTGCCCTTGTCCCCCTGAGCCATGCAACCTCGGCCCGAACCACCCCGGCTCGCTTGGGGGTGATGGCTTCCGGCAGCGGGACCAATTTTGAGGCTATCATGGCGGCGATCGCGGCGGCGGAACTCCATGCCGAAGTGCCAGTGCTGGTTTACAACAATCCCCAAGCTACGGTTACGGAGCGGGCCAAACAGTGGCGTGTTCCGGCGGTTTTATTAAATCATCGTGAATTTCCTAACCGCGAAAGTTTGGATCAGGCGATCGTTGCCACCTTTCAGGCGCAGGGGGTGGAGTGGGTGATTATGGCCGGGTGGATGCGGATTATTACCCACGTGTTGCTAGAGGCATTCCCTGATCGCGTCCTCAATATCCATCCCAGCCTGTTGCCCAGCTTCCCAGGGGTACGGGCTGTGGAGCAAGCCCTAGCCGCTGGGGTGAAGGTGACAGGGTGTACGGTCCATCGGGCCTGTTTGACGGTGGACAGTGGTCCCATTGTGATTCAGGCTGTAGTCCCCGTTTTGCCTGACGATACCCCCGATCGCCTCCATGCCCGGATTCAGATCCAGGAACATCGCATCCTGCCCCAGGCGATCGCCCTTGTCAGCGGCCAGATTCACTATTAAAGTGCAGGTCGAGGTGGCAATTTCTACCAGACTGGCGGCGGATCGTCTAAGCTATCAACAGAATTGCGCACTTTACCTTGACTTCCCCTTCTTTTACCCGATAACCCTTGAGCCGTGTCTAAGCGAACCTCTTTCCTATCATTGTTGTTAGCCTGGGGCTTCTGGGGCGTGGCCCAACCCGCCCTAGCGCAGGCCCTTGTTCCCGTCACCCCTACCCTGGATGCGGCCCAACTCGAACAGCATGGGCTTGGCTTGGCGCGAGAATCGGCCCAATTAGCCCAATTCCAGCAAATTGAACTCGCCTTGCCCCGTGCCCAGTTGGCCGCCCAACTCCTCCCCCAAAACCCCCAGGTCTTAGCCTTGCTAGGGAGTTTGTATATTCAATCCCAACAGTTAGAGCAGGGGATTGCCGCCCTCTATCAGGCCCAGAAGCTAGAACCGACGGAAACTTCTGTCCTCTTTGCCTTGGGGTCAGCCTATTTCCAAAAAGGCGATTACCAAAATTCGGTGAAATACCTGCGCCAGGGGCTTACTCTCCGCCCAGATTTGGCGGGAGCCTGGTTTGATCTGGGCAATGCCTATTACAAACTGAACCGGTTTGCGGATGCGGTTAAACAATACGAAACAGCGGTTCAACACGATGAGAAATTCTGGCCAGCGATTAACAATATTGGCCTGGTTCTCTATGAGCAAAATAACATTGAGGATGCGATCGCCAAGTGGCAGGAAGCCATTGCCTTAGATAGTAAGGCTGCTGAACCGCGCTTGGCTCTAGCCGTGGCCTTCTATGCCAAGGGCGATCGGGAAAAAGGCATTGCCCTGGGGGAAGCTGCCCTCAAAATGGATGGCCGTTATGGGGACCCGGATTTCCTGATTGAGAATCTCTGGGGCGATCGCCTGATGGAGGATACCCGTCAGTTCCTGGCCAGTCCCCGCATTCAGGCCACGATCGCCCAAAGTGAACTACTTGAGATGCACGGTCCCTAAGGCTTGCCTATGTGGCTTTCCCATCAAATCTACCCTGTCATCTGGCAGGAACAGCACGTCTTGCTGGTTGATCAAACCCGATTACCGGCGGAGTATGCTGTGGTTGAAGTGCGTCGTCTGGAGGATATGGCCCAGGCAATTCGGACGATGATTGTGCGGGGTGCCCCGGCGATCGGCGTGGCGGCGGCCTATGGGATGTATCTAGGGGCACGGGAGATTGAGACGACCGATCGGGAGCAATTTCTGACGGCCCTTGAACAGGTCGCCCATACCCTAGAGGCGACCCGGCCAACGGCAGTGAATTTATTTTGGGCGATCGCGCGAATGCTCAAAACCGCACAGCAAACGGTGGGATCGGTGGACACCCTGAAGCAAGTGCTGCTGGAAACCGCCCAGACCATCCAGGCCGAGGATCTGCAAACCTGTCAGGCGATCGGGGCGGCAGGCTTGCAGGCATTACCCACAACCCCTGCCCAATTGCGCCTATTAACCCACTGTAATGCGGGGGCACTGGCAACGGCGGGCTATGGCACAGCGCTGGGGGTGGTGCGATCGGCATGGCAAGCGGGACGGCTGGCACGGGTCTATGCAGACGAAACCCGTCCGCGTTTGCAGGGGGCACGCCTAACCGCCTGGGAGTGTGTCCATGAAGGAATTCCCGTGACTGTGATTACGGACAATATGGCAGCCCACTGTATGCAAAAGGGCCTGATTGATGCGGTGGTGGTGGGAGCCGATCGGATTGCTGCCAATGGTGACACGGCCAATAAAATTGGCACCTATGCAGTAGCGCTCGTGGCCAAGGCCCACAATATTCCATTTTTTGTCGCCGCTCCTGTGTCTACGATCGACTTTGAGTTGCCAGATGGCGGTCAGATCCCGATCGAAGAACGGGATAGCGAAGAAGTGGCTCAGATTGGCGATACCCGAATCTGCCCGCCAGGGGTTGAGTTCTACAATCCTGCCTTTGATGTCACCCCCGCCCCGTTGATTACGGCGATCATTACCGAACATGGGGCTTTCAAACCTATGGAATTAGCAACCAAACTGCATATTGATCCTCCCTAGTTCTATCTAATACCGCGTTTCTTTAGAGATGTCCAGCGGTGAGTGAGAAACATAGCAGAAGAACAAGCTGTTTTCCTGATGCGCTATAGGATTGCCAGACAGCAAATTTCGTATTGACTTGTTTTAATCAATGAAATTGCTCTCAACCTTCATCCACCAGCAACCCAACGCTTAGTTAATCAACTTCAAAAATTGCTCCTGCTTGTCAATTCATATTTACAACTCATTCTGAAGCGGCCAATGATGTGATTTTCAACCCTTGAGTGTTTTGCTTGACATAAAGTTCTTGATGTTAGATAAGTTAAATACAGCACTTCCATACTCAGTGAGGTACAGGCAAGGGGCTTAAGCCCCTTGTTCGCAAGGCTTGACAGTACTTAATTAGAGAGGGAAGGGCTGTAAAACGGGAGGTTTAATAACCTGCTTGTACTTGAGCATTGAGAGCTTATTCGTTCATTGTCTGTGGCGTGTGAAGTAGAGGAATCTATCGTTTTTAGTTTTTAGTGCTTAGTTTTGCATTCAAGCTTCAACTGAGGAGTGGGGCAATGGCATCTGCTAATTCTGAAACACCAGCGACGATATTGTCTTTCTGGCAAGCCTACGAAGCGGCGATCGCAGATCTAGAAACCGAGCAACCAGCTCCAACCCGTGAGCAGATCCTGGCAGTGTTAGTGGCGCGGGACACAATTCAGGCTCACTGTCAGGGAAATACGTCCCTTTCGGCTGAGGCACTCTTGCAATTAGCTGAGTTAGACGATCGCCTGAAACGTCAGGTTAACGTTATTGTTCGCCAGGGAGACTTAGCCAACTGGCGGGCAAGTTTTCAACCGCCCCCCTCGGCCTGGTGGTGGTATTTAGAATCACCTGAAATGGTCGATCACGATGATCAGCTAGATTGGCTCTGGAATGGGTTAGCCATTATTTGTTTGACTGGGTTTGTTACCCATTTTTTGACCTTCATCCCCCTGCTGTTGGGCGGTGGCTTAGGCGCACTGGAATCCCTGGGTATCTTAGGCCCCAGCGGTTTGCTAGTTGTTGCGATTTCAAGCCTACGGGGTGGTGATGGTCAAAAGCTGATTCAATCTACCCTAAAACGCACAAAAATCCCCCCCAAGTACTACAGCGAAGCAACCTTTGGCCTTTCCCTTCTGCTGATGTTACTAGCTGTCCAGTGCTACTATAGCAAGCCAAAATTGGCGGATTCTTACTACCGTCGTGCCCTACGTCTCCAAGGTCAGGGATTAATTAAAGAAGCCCAAAAGGAACTCCAGCGTGCCCAAGGCTTTTATCCCGATAACCCAGATATCGCGATCGCCCTGGGAATGACCCATGAATCCCTAGGGAATAACACCCAGGCTATGCCGTTGTATCAACAAGCGCTGGCATTTGGCAATCCTCTGGCCTTTAATAACCTGGGTCGGATTTACCTGCAAGAAGGGCGTTTTGACGAAGCGAATACCCTCCTGCTCATGGGGCTACAACGAGCACAGAATCCGGATGAACAATTCCAACTCACCCGCAACTTGGGCTGGACAGCCCTAGAGCAGGAAAACTATCCCCGTGCCCAAACCTATTTACAGGCCGCTTTGCACCTCGATCGCAAGCAAGCTGATACCAATATTGGTTCAGGGATGGCCCATTGCTTTCTCGCCCAAGCGTTTGTGGAGACAAATCAACCGCAAAAAGCTGCCCTAGAATGGCGAAACTGTCAGCAGTTTGCGCGTCCAGAAATCCTGGCAGAATATCGCTGGCTCGTCAGGGTTGGCCGGTACGATATTGCTAGTAAGATTGATACCTCTGGCATTATTGGTCTGTAGTCACTGCGATCGGGCGGTTTCCCATCCAGGTTGTTGCCGCAGAAGCCATTGGAAAAAAGGGAATGACGGTAAAACCCTGACTACCAACTGCCAAAACTGCGACTACAAAATGGAAAATCGGGGCAGGCGAGACGCCTACCCCACGGGATCTTTTTGCGCATTGCAGGCGCTGCCAGCGATGGGGATCAGCGATCGTGGCGATAATAGAGTAGCCCCAGGAGGACCCCCCCGGCTGTTAATTTAAGGACTTCTAAAGCCCAGTAGACACCGTGCAGTTGGTTCATTCCAGTGGGGGTCTCAACAACCGCTTGGAAAAGATTGAGTTGGATACCCAGCGCCCCCATTTGGGGGGTTAACAAATAGGTAAAGAGCAAGGCCACCCCGAAAAGACCGATCGCCAGGGACACTGACCAATCCTCCCAACGGGCAAGCTTCGTGGCAACCTGGACATGGAGATACCGAAAAACCAGCATGATCGACAGCACTAGGGCAGCGCAGAAAACCTCAATGTGGTTAAACACATTGAAAAGGGTATAGCCTGTGGTGGCAAAGTTGGCATTACTCATCATGCCCGTAGTATAAAGAACTGGCATGATCACCAAGTCTAACAGCACACTGCCACTAAGCCAAAACGCTAGCGTTAGGAGCGCCAGCGATCGCCAGTCACGCTCCTTTAGTTCAAAATTAGATAACGTTGCCATGATGACGACCTCAGGATATATAACCAATGATGCCTTACTAACTAGCCTAATCAAAATTGGCGACGAGAACCGTAAAGTAATCTTTCAAGACGTTACTAAATCTATCAAATGACCGATTGTAATCTGCTCAACCTCTGACCAGGTAAGCATGGTAGCCACTCTTGCTATTAACAAAGAGCACCCACATTTCCTGACTTGCCCAAGGATCAGGCCGAATCGTCTGTCTGGGATTGACGCCCATTATTAAGACCTGTCCAGTCCCAATAGCGTTATGATGATTTTTGTCAGAAGTTAAAACTAATTCAAGAAAATTTACATTGCGACAATCTGGCTTGTCAACGATCGCCGAGTTGTGTCAACCCTATCCCCATCCTTCCAGGCGTAAATATTCAACCAAAGCGCGATCGTCCTCATGATCGGGTACCCAAGCCCAAGCTTGATTGGGTAATTGTTGAACCTGTGCCGATCGGACCACAAACGCCTGGTTTACATCTAGCGATTGGCTGTCATCTAATAATAAACTTGGGGCAGGTTGATCAAACCCAGATAGCCATACTTCCGGTAACGATGGACTAATATTTAATAAAGCAAGGGGCTGTCGTGCTTGCCAAGACAGCGTAAACGTGTAAATTCCTAGCAAAGAATGGGCAGCTTCTACACATTCGCCACAGGATTTAAACTGCTTTGCCAATAGGTGTTTCAATAACCCAGGAATTGTATCGGCAGGCATTGAACTTTCACCCTCCCACCACCAGATCAACGGTTTATGAATGCCTCTCATTTAACATGACTTGGTAGGCCCCATCCGGTTGGTTTTACAGATTGGGATGCTGAAGAACGTTTGGGGACCTCATAAATCCGACGGGGAGGTTTCCCTAAAACCAATCACTATAAAAATGCAGACGTCCAAAGCCCATAAAGTGTGATGCAACATGATCGCCCACCGGAAAGGCCGTCACCCCCAATAGGTAAATGCCACTCACGGGATTTTGCACGGGCCGCAGAGCCAGCGTAAACCGTGTTCCAGGGGGGATGGGTGGCTCGAAAACCACCGTCAGTCGCCCAGTGCGGCGGTCAAAGACCTGCTCCCCGATCGCTAACGGTTCCCCCCGCCGCGATCGCGATCCGAGATAGGCCCGCGTCTCATTCAGGCGATACCCAATCAACTCAACCCCTTGATTTTGGTCAATCTGGACCCGTTGGAGGGGTTCACTGGCTCCTGCCGGTAACTGCATATTGAAGTAATAGGTTGCAGACCAAGCCCTCGCAGTACTTTGGGTTGTACTCGCATCAAAGAGGACCGGTTGCTGTACAAAGGCCGTCGTACCATCAGCCAACTGGACGCCAAGCCCAGGCAAAGGGGGAGCCACGATCGCGAGGGCAGCCACCCAGCCACCCAGGGTGAAGGAGAGCCAATACCGTGTCATCGTGACGCCTCCGGGACTACTAATGGCATCATGCCATATTTCTAGAAATTTCCCCGATATCGGGAGAGTTCGACAATTGCCTAAAAGCCCTAACCGACATGGCTTTTAGACTGATTCTGGGGTATCAATAGCAGCAAATTCCAGTCAATTCAGAAAAAATTTAGGTTTTAGGGGGGTGACAAACCCCAAAAGGTCTGTTAACCTATATTTAGTGTGAGGAGCGAACCAGTAGGGACACCGAGACGAAACACGGCAAGTCGTCGGTGTCCTTTCTGATTTTAAACCTAGCGCTAATAACTAGCGCTACAACAAACCTAACCAATGACTACAGTAAAAAGGCTACAGTAAGAACGCCGCGATCGCGGCGGCAACCCCATCTGCCTCTACACTGGGAGCCACCCAATCAGCCATTGCCTGTACGGCGGTCGGGGCATTGCCCATCGCTACACCAAAACCCGCGTACTGCAACATTTCCATGTCATTGAAATTGTCTCCGATCGCCATGACCTGACTAGCCGGGATACCCAACAATTCTTCCGCTAAATAACGCACGGCTGTCCCCTTGTTGACGGCGGGATGGGCTGCCTCCAAGAAGGTCGGCACGGATCGCGTGAGGTACACTTCGGTAGGGGTATACCGTTGCCGCAGATACATCATCAGTTCGGCGATCGGGTCAGCATCCTCACTCAATGCCAGGATTTTAGTGGGTCCCTCGGGCAGTAATTGCCGCAAATCCCCCACCACGACTGGCTCAATGGCACTGCGTTCAACATAGCACCGTGTCACTGGGGAAAGTTCGCACACATGGAGGCGATCGTCTAAATAAACGTGAATTGAAAGAGCCGATCGCCAGCGGGAATATTCGAGATCATTCAGAATCCGAGCGACCATCGCCGCTTCGAGGGGCCAATGGCGATAGACGTGCTGGGTTTGGGGGTCCTTAATCAGTGCGCCTTGGTAGGCAATCAGGGGTAAATGGGAACCCACCGCCTGGTGGAAACGTACCGCCGAGCAAAACATGCGCCCCGTCGCGATCGCCACCTGCACACCGGTTGCCTGGGCCGCCCGAATGGCCGCCAAGACTGGCTCCCGAATCGTATTGGACTCGCCAGCGATCGTGCCATCAATGTCAAGGACCAGCAGACGAATGCTTTCCGGTCGGGACACGGGCGATCGGGGGAGGACCGTTGACCTAGAGGCAAAGGAAAAGGTCATAAAACCTGGAGATTGACTACCCACCCATCATCCCGGCATTCCACCAAAATCGGAAGCAAGGTTGGCAACAATCAGCGCTGAGATGTGCGCCCGCCCCCCGCCGCTCCCTTGCGAACCACCTCCCCAGCCAATTAGTCAAGAACCTGAGGATAGCGCATTACGTTTTATTGGTAGATTACGTCAACAGATATCGCGAAACATTGCATTGTGTTGCAATTCTAAGATCACTTTAAGAAATGCACAAATGGTAGCCTACAATACAGATAAATAAAAAATCGTTCATCTCTCTTGCCTGGTTTTATCGAGATTGGGGTCTGGAGAGACGGAAGTAGGGAACCATCCCGAAGGAACGCGCCACAGATTGCACCACAATCCCTTCGAGGAGGACAGTATGGAACTCACAAATCGCAATGGTCAGGCATCCGGTACCCCCCTGAACCTGGATGAACGGTCTCGGTCCTTGTTTATTGAACGGCATCAAAAGGTCCGTCAACGGGAGCGATCGATGCTTACCCGACTGGATGAAGAGGTTGGCCTTTCCGTTGAGGATGCCGCCAACTACGAAAGCCACATTCAGGGGAAAGTACCCCATGATTTTGGGGGCTATGATCGGAGCCACAGCGGGATGAGCTAGCTTCCGAGTCCGCTAGTCAATAACCGCCTGGCTGGAGGGGCGTCATGCAGACATCAGCACGCTTTCGTGGCTGCTTACTGGGCCTAGCGGTGGGGGATGCCATCGGGACAACGGTAGAGTTTCGGCCACGGGGGTCTTTCCCGCCGCTTACCGATATGGTGGGGGGCGGGCCGTTTAATCTGCAACCGGGACAGTGGACCGATGACACCGCAATGGCCCTCTGTTTAGCTACTAGTTTGGTTGAGTGCGGTGGGTTTGATGCGATCGATCAAATGGATCGGTATTGCGACTGGCGAGACCACGGGTATCTCAGCAGCACAGGGACCTGTTTTGATATTGGCCATACGGTCAGTCAGGCCCTTGCCCAATACCGACGATCGGGAAATCCCTTCAGTGGCCCCACCGAGCCGCGATCGGCGGGGAATGGGTGTTTAATGCGATTGGCTCCCGTGCCCATGTTTTATTTTCCCGATCGCGATCGTATCCATGAGTTTTCCGGCGAAAGCGCACGGACCACTCATGGAGCAGCAGAGTGTATTGATGCCAGCCGCTTATTCGGAGATATTCTCTACCGTGCCCTGTCGGGTGCCGATCAGCCTGGGATTCTTTGGGGTAGGTTTCCCGCCCTGATTGAGTCCCCCACCCTTCAGGCGATTGCTGCCGGAGCCTACCGGGATAAGACGCGGGAACAGATTTGCGGGTCAGGGTATGTTGTTGAAAGCCTGGAAGCGGCCCTATGGTGTTTTGGGCAAACGAACAGCTTTGCTGAAGCCGTGCTGATGGCGGCGAACTTGGGCGACGATGCCGATACCACGGCAGCCATCTGCGGCCAAGTCGCAGGGGCCTATTATGGACAAGACGGCATTCCACCCACCTGGTTAGAGCAACTGGCGATGCGGGAGGCCATCACGGCCCTAGCAGATGCCCTCAATGCTCCGTCCTAAATCCTCAATGCTCCCATCCTCGGTTCTCGCTCCCCTGTCCTCCGTCCTCGGTTCTAAATGCTCAGAAGTTGCCGCCGCGATCGCATCCGTTCCGGATCAATATCCACAGCCGCTTCCGCCAGGGGTAACACCCGTGTCAGGTGATTATTGACGTTCACTTGATAGACCAACCAATTAGTTGTATCCAGAGCCGTCAGCCAACCACTCCGAGGGTGATAGGCTCCCGTATCGATCCCAATCCAGCCCTTGCCTCGCGCCAGTTTACCCGCCCCCACCCCCGGAATCGTCAGGGTAATGGTATGGCCGACAATAATGGTTTTATCTGGAAAGTAGGGTTCTGTAATCCCGTGGAAATCTTCACGAATCCAGCAGAACTCTTCGCTAGTTTGAACTGAAATCGGCAGGCGTGGATCAACCCCGGCATGGACGAGCCAAATATCGCCGAGGTCAAGATACAGCGGCAGGCCCCGCAGCCAGTCCAGATGCTCTAATAGCAGGGTGATATGGCTACCATAACTTTCATAGGTCGTATGCCCACCGTTATATAACCATGCCTGAAGGGCCGAGATCGCTACCTTCTGGCCAGGAAAGGCATCCAGGAGCATCTGTTCGTGGTTGCCCCGAATACAGGCATAGCCGTTCTTGCGCACAAACTCAACCACCTGGGCACTCTGGGTACCGCGATCGATGAGATCCCCTAGAAAGTAAAGGTTGTCAGCGCCACCGGGGGCAACCTGTTCTAACAGTTGCATAAGACCGTCGTAGTGACCGTGAACATCACCGACAACGATTTGACGGGAAAGGCTTGTCTTGCTCATCCAAATTCCTGGCCGCTCAATAAACGGAGGTACGCTGATGCTGCGATCGCAACTACTATCATTATGCCAACGCTGCCGGATTCAGTATCATCAGCTACTCGACTTCTAGCAGACAAACCCAGTGATCAGTATCCGTAAATCTACAGACAACGCAACACCTACTGGTTCAGAGCACGCAAAAAACGCTCTAAATTGGTCAAAAAGCCTGCCTTGGAAGGTTGACCGGGCAAGGGTTTTAAGCTTTCTTCATCATCTTTTATTAAGATTTGGTCAAGAATATCGCCGACGGGTTTGGTGGGCATTTCTGCGAGTAACGCATAGCCACCGTCGTGCTCTTGCCACACTTGCCAGGGGGTCGGGTAGCACCGAAACAGGACGGCACCCTCTAGGGGGCGAAAGTAGTAGCAGGACTCCAGGGTATTGAGAAAGCGTTCCCGCAGTTGACGACCTGCATAGCCGATCCCGATTGTGGCCACGTCCTCTAAATGGGGGTTGAGCAGGACAACCGGGCGATCGCCCGCTTCGGTACAGAGTTTTTCCACATCACCGACTTCAACGGCGCTAGGTTCAATCACAAGAATGGCGCGATCGTCCGTTCGTAACTGGGCACGAATTTCATCAAGGCCCCGAATTTCAAAGGCCATTGGCCCCCAGTCCCGACGTGCCAGGGCAGCGGCTCCGGCATCGGGGAAAACCACTTTCAGATCACTGCCGTAGTCGGCAAAGATCGACAAAAACTGTTCAGCGATCGGCATGATCTTCAGTTCTGGAATCGCCAGTTCTACCTGGAGTCGGGTATAGCCCGCTTCCAGGGCAGCGATCGTTGCTGTTTTGGCCTGTGCAATCGCTTCGTCGAGGTCTTGAGGAATCGTAACCATAGGGGCATGAATGCTTAAGGGGCAAGGGGCAAGGCATGACCTGCGGGGGGCCGCTATCCCAGGTCACGGCGTCTTTCGTTCTTAGGGAATTTTAGCGATCGTTGGTCCCCTCCGATCGGCTCTCCTGGGTCGCCCGCCCCACGACCGCCCCCAGATCACCCAATTCTTCAGTAAAATGTATCAAAATGTAACAAGGCAAACAACGATTTGCCCGATCGTCAACCCCATAATCTAAAAACGAGGAAACACCGAGGGTAGGGCAGCCACCCACTACCATCCGGTCAAGGTGAGATGTAGGAGGGAGTGTTGTGAATGCAGCCGAACAGGCCACAGGCTTAGAGGTCGCCAGTAAAATTGCCACAGTGGTGAACCTATTCAAGTCCCACTTTCCCGATGCCCGTGCCGATTTGAACCCCTGGCGCAATGATCCCGATACCCGCGAACTGGTTGATCCTGATTCGATCGATATTGGTTTCCACCTGCCGGGGTGGAGTCCCCGCTTTCAGAGCCGTAGTATCCTGGTGCAAATTCGGGTGCATGAAGATCCCTTGGCGGCCACCCGGCGGGCGATCGGGGTGGAGGCAGTAGGAATGGCCCACACCGGTGAACAGTGGCGACTTTCGACGATCGGGCACTGGCATATTGTGGGCGATCGACCCCCGGTCAACCACATTCAGGAACAACTCAAACAATTCTGTCGCCAGACCGTTGAAGTATTTAATCAAGCCTGAGACTGCCTTCAGCCCACCCATTCCCAAGCGATTTCCTGCATCCCAGCCGGGACAAGTGGCCACTTGGGGCATAATTCTGGCAGGATACCCTAGGGGAACGATCCCCGCCTTGACCGTTTACCCCCCTGCCTTGTTGCTGCCTCCGAATTGCCCATGCGTATTCTGTTTCTTCACCCCAACTTCCCGGCCCAATTCCGCCATGTGGCGAAGGCGATCGCGGCGAATTCCCAGAACCAAGTCGTTTTTGGTACCAAAAATGAGCGACCCGAATGGGTCATCTCCGGTGTCCAGAAGGTCCTCTTTGCCCCCTCGCGGGACCCTAACCCGGAAACCCACCACTACATCAGGGGTCTAGAGGAGGCAGTCTTAAACGGACAGGCTGTGTATCGTATGGCGGATCAGCTTAAGAAGCAAGGCTTTGTTCCCGATATCGTCTATGGCCACTCTGGCTGGGGGCCGACCCTCTTTGCCAAGGACATTTTCCCGAAGGCCAAGTTAATGTGTTATTTCGAGTGGTTCTACCATGCCTTCGGTTCCGACGCCAATTTTGATCCCAGCGATCCCCTCAAGGTGGATGATGTCCCCCGAATTCGGATGCGCAATACCCCGATTCTGGTTGACCTCTATAGCTGTGACTGGGGCCTCTCCCCCACTGAGTGGCAGCGATCGCAACTACCACCGGAATTCCACGCCAAGGTATCCGTTCTCCACGACGGCGTTGATACCGACTATTTTCAACCCAATCCCGCTGCCAAGTTGGTCCTGCCCGATGTGGGGCTAGATTTATCCCAGGCCGATGAGATTGTCACCTATGTGGCACGGGGGATGGAACCCTACCGGGGCTTCCCTCAGTTCATTGAATCCTTACCCTACCTATTAGAGCGTCGGCCCCAATGTCATGTCGTGATCGTGGCAGCGGAGCGGGTGTGCTATGGCAAATCATTGCCCAATGGCAAGAGCTATAAACAGGAAATGCTGGAGCAGGTCCCCCTAGATCTGTCCAGGGTTCATTTCACGGGCACCCTACCCTATGGCCAGTACCTACAAGTTCTGCAAGCCTCTAGTGTGCATGTGTACCTAACCCGCCCCTTTGTCCTGTCCTGGTCAATGATTGAAGCCATGTCCACTGGCTGCCTGATCGTGGGGTCGAGTACCCCGCCTGTACAGGAGGTGATCGAAGACGGCAAAAATGGTCTATTAGTGGACTTTTTTAGACCGAAACAAATCGCCGATCGTGTCTGCGAAGTCTTGGATCATCCCACCCGTATGGCCGAGCTACGGGCCAATGCCCGCCAGACCGCCCTAGAGCGCTATAACCTAGCGGATCTGCTGCCCCAACACCTCAAACTGATTGAGACCGTTGCCAATGGGGGCCAACCCAGCGTAACTGAAGCCCCAAAACTCCCAAAACCCATCAAAGCACCCAAAGCCCCTAAGGGGTTTGCTGCTCTGCGTAAGCAATAGTGATATCTGGCTTTGAATTTTTAATTTTGAATTTGCCCGGAACACCTGTCCCCTTCGCTTCAGAACCTTTACATTACTAGACCAGGAGTAGAAAGACCCATGTTGGCTAAGCGGATTTTGCCATGTTTGGATGTGAAAGCAGGCCGGGTGGTTAAAGGAATTAACTTTGTGAATCTGCGGGATGCGGGTGATCCGGTGGAACTAGCCAAGGTCTATGACGAGGCAGGGGCGGATGAATTAGTCTTTCTGGATATCACCGCCACCCACGAGGATCGCAGCATTATTTTTGATGTGGTCTATCGCACGGCGGAGCAGGTATTCATCCCCCTCACCGTTGGCGGCGGCATTCAGGATCTAGACACCATCAAACATCTCCTGCGGGCCGGGGCTGATAAGGTCAGTATTAACTCGTCCGCAGTCCGCAACCCCAACTTTATCAATGAGGCGAGTCAACGGTTTGGCAATCAATGTATTGTGGTCGCGATCGATGCCCGTCGCCGTTCGGACCCAGAACACCCGGGTTGGGATGTTTACGTGCGGGGGGGCCGAGAGAATACGGGGGTGGATGCGGGGGCTTGGGCGGCGGAGGTAGCCGATCGCGGGGCAGGCGAAATTTTGTTAACCAGTATGGATGCCGATGGCACCCAGGCGGGCTATGACCTGGAACTAACGCGGACGATCGCCGATCGGGTTGCCATCCCCGTTATTGCCTCTGGGGGAGCTGGAACCTGCGAGCACATCAGTGCCGCCCTCACCGAGGGCAAAGCCGAAGCGGCCCTCCTTGCCTCCCTATTACATTACGGACAGTTAACCGTCGCTCAGATTAAGCACCACCTACAAACCTGCAACATTCCCGTGCGCCTAGTTTGAAGGCGGTAAGGTCTTGTGGGGTAGGCGTCTCGCCTGCCCCAGTCAGCTCGTCTCGCCTGCCCCAGTCAGCTCGTCTCGCCTGCCCCAGTCAGCTCGTCTCGCC
>JBBILC010000005.1:50724-56893 GCA_037445115.1 Coleofasciculaceae cyanobacterium bin_20 | reverse complement strand
TGCCCCAGTCACCCGGGCTTATACGACCAGTCAGAAACCATTCCCGCTTCCCAACCCCGATCGCGGTCGCACCATCCCACGGGCCGTGTTCCCCTTTCCAAGTAAAACCTTAAAAAAACTGGCGAAATCTGAGAGGGCTGTTAAAATATGTAAAAGTGTTACGTTTCGTAAACGCCTGTGATTGCCATCCTGCTCGTCGTGGTTGTATTAGTGGCCTGGTCTTTGCACCTGATGCAAGAGGCCGTGGACACCCGTGAGTTTTCCTTGATGCTGGCTGGCTTTCTAGTGGCAACGGCAGCGGCAGCATTGATGGCAGTTTACTTTCTGATGAGCCATTACTTCATCTATATGAATGATATGCCGCAACAGGCTGCCTGCCCAGAGTCGATGGAGACAATCATGACCTGGGTGGCCAAGATGGATGAAGCGATCGCCAGTAATTACCCCCAATAGCCCCCTACCCTGATACGAGCAATCCTAGGCGATCGGCGGCCTTCTCAGTTTCCGCCCACAGGGCCTCAAGCGCGGGAGCAGCTAGTTGCTTCGCCGCCGTGACGAGGGCTTCCCCTGCTAATTCCGGGGACCCAACCGCATAGGGAGGGGCAGGGTTATATTCCAACGACAGTTGAATCAATTTGGCCGTTTCTTCCCCTCGGAGCAGGCTGGCAATCTGGAGGCCAAAGTCAATGCCAGCAGTAATACCCCCTCCGCTAACACGATTGCGATCGATCACCACCCGTTCTTGACCCACTTCAACCCCCAATCGCATTAATTGATCCCGTACAGCCCAGTGACTAGCAGCGCGATAGCCTTGGAGAAGCCCTGCAGCCGCGAGTAGCAATGATCCAGTGCAAACCGAGGTTACAAATCGGGCGGTTTCTCCGTGTTGTTGCAGAAAGCTAAGAACCGCTCGATCACCCATGACCGCCGCTTGCCCCGGCCCGCCGGGAACGCAGAGGACATCCAAGGGGGGACAATCGGCAAAGGTTTGGGTGGGCAATAAGGTTAACCCTTCAGCGGTTTGAATGGGATCTAAGGTTTTCCAAATCAAGAGAATTTGGGTATCGGGCATAAAGGCAAAGACTTGGTACGGACCCATCACATCAAGCTGGGTTAGGCCGGGGAAGAGCAAAAGACCGATCGTCACGGAGGGGGAAGAAACTGCCATCATAGTTAGATCTCTAGGAATAAAGGGCATACAGTCACTCAGGCTGTTGTAGGTCTATTTTGAGTCATCTAGACTACCCACATGCAGACTATGCTATCGGTTCTCAGCCAGGGTAAACATGCCCATATAGGGTGATGCGTTCCCACCCGACTAGGTGAGCGTCATGCGGCAGAAATCTTTTGAAAAGATGAGCGGATTCAAGTTAAGGGCACCTCGAAAAATACAAATTTTGCGCTTACAAGTAAGGTAATCTCGCCAGTTGGGGCAGTTCAACTGCCCCGATCCAAAATTAGAGATCTCCTTAATCAATACTTCGTGATTTGCCAAGAAGCACTATAATGTCTGCTTGTGCAAGCTAAGCATGGGGCTGAAATCAAGAATTCCTAAATCAAGCCTATCGAAAGGTATAAAAATGATCTTTCATGCGATTACCCAGGAGCTTATGTCTAGCCCAAGCATACAAGGATCTGAATTTCTGCAAGACTTGTGTGCATCAACGCTTGCCATGTATCCCCAAGGGTTGCCACCCTTGCCGTGGGTAGGTTACTTGGCTGAGGAAGAAGGTCTGTTTGTTGGAACCTGCGCTTATAAAAGTCCTCCTGTATCTGGAGAAGTTGAAATCGCTTATTTTACTTTCCCAGGGCATGAGGGACGAGGGATTGCAACCCGCATGGCTCAACATTTGGTCGATCTGGCCGTTAAATCCGGTGCGGCGAGCATCAAGGCTCAAACCTTGCCTGAGGAAAATGCCTCGACTCGCATCCTCAAGAAACTGGGCTTTACTTGCGTCGGCTCAGTTAGTCATCCGGAGGATGGTGTGGTATGGGAGTGGCGTCAGCACCGCCCCGATTGTTTGGTCGAGCGGGCGTTAACGCCATAAAAACAGAGGGGAGGGGGAATACTGGTTTGGGAACCATGATGTTGGTCTCATGGTTCCCATTAATTTAGTTCCTATTTTAATCTAGGTCTTGATAGAGGGTTCCCAGGTTTTGCTGCTGGGTGCGGCGAGAGGGCCGTCGATATTTCTTGGGGGCCAACCGAGGTTCATAGTGAGCTTGCCCAGCCTGCCCTGTACGGCGTTTTAACTGGGCGTCAGGTGTTGTTTGTTGGCTCAATTGGGCCTGATAGGCGATCGCCTCTGCTAGTAAGACCCGGTAATGCTCATAACGCTCCCAATCACCCCGAATGACACAGGCTGGCTCCTCATCGTGCAAGCAGTCGGTAAATTGACACGTCCCCGCTTGCAACCGTTGACGAATTTCTGGAAAGCAGGCCGCTAACTCTCCTGGCGAGCAGGTAATATCCGGCTGATTAAAGCCCGGTGTATCCGCCAATAGTCCGCCCTGCGGGAGTTGGAGTAATTCAACATGGCGGGTGGTATGCCGTCCCCGCGCCAGCTTGCCGGATACTGCCCCCACCCGCAGATCTGCCGATGGAATCAGCCGATTAATCAAGCTCGACTTGCCCACACCAGAAGGACCCGCCAAAGCACTGGTACGGCCCTGCAAGGCCGCCAGGAGGGTGGCAACCCCCTCGCCCGTGTGGGCACTGAGGCAATGGCAGGCATATCCCCAATCGGCTAGGCGATCGCACCAGGCTTGCCGCTCGTTTGGGCTGGCGAGATCGCTTTTGCTGAGCACCAAGCGTAGATTGAGGCCACTGTGTTCGATCTGCACCAGAAAACGGGTGAGTTGTCGGCTATCGAGATCGGGCTTCTTAAGAGCAAAAACCAAAATCACCTGATCGACATTGGCGATCGGGGGACGGGCGAGGAAATTTTGCCGGGGTAGGACCGCTGTGATGGCCCCCCGGCTTCCCGCCCAATCCGGTTCCTCAACCAGCACCCGATCGCCCACACTCACGCGCTGACCCAGCTTTTTTAACTTGGCGCGTCGGGTACAGAGGAGCATCGTCGGGCGTATTGCCCCGCTGTCATCCTGATCGGGGGAACCCACCCCAGGGGCTTGCTCACTCGTCAAGGCATGATCGAGCCGGACCCAGTAATAGTTCGCCTGCACCGAGAGCACCGATCCCTGCCAACTGAGGGGATGCAAACCCGGCGATAAATCAGCAAAGTCTTCAGGTTCCATTCCTTAGCCGCCAGTGGCTAACTCAACGGGACGGCGCACCCAAACATGGAAAAAACCCGTTGTATTTGCTTGAATCGCTTCGATCGGGTAGCCTGCCATCGTCAAACTATCCGGTACTTGTTCGATCGGTTCCCCTGCATCCAACCAAACCTCCAGTAACCCACCTGGGGCTAATTGCTCTAGCCGTAGCTTGGTCTTCACAAAATTGATGGGGCAGGGGGTGCCCCGCAGATCCAGTTGGGCATCGGGGATAAGGGACAAGGGCGTTTGGGGAGTACCGGGAGCGGTCATTTGTGAAACAGCCCTCCCAGGAAACCAGCACCGCCCTTGCCCCCCACGCGCTCACCGCGAACCTTGGCTAGCTTTTCCAGGAGTTCCCGCTCCTCATGACCCAATCGGGTCGGAATTTCCACCCGAACCGTAATGCGATGGTCCCCACGGGCGACCGGATTCCCCAATTTGGGCACGCCTTTCCCCTCCAAAACCAACTCCCGGCCTGGTTGGGTGCCAGGAGGGATCATAATTTCTTCAACGCCATCAACCGTATTCACCTCTAGCGGACATCCCAGGATTGCTTGCAGATAGCTCAGTTTGACTTCAGAGAGAATGTCGATCCCTTCCCGTTTGAATTCAGCGTCCTCATTGACAAACAGGTACACGTACAGATCCCCTGGGGGTCCCCCTCGTCGGCCCGCATCCCCTTCATTAGAGACGCGCAGTCGGGTACCACTGTCCACACCCCCTGGAATCGTAATCTTAAGTTTCTTAGTTTTCTGCTTCTGGCCTCGCCCACCGCAGTCATCACACTTATCCTCGATCACCTGCCCAACCCCATTACACGTGGGACAGACGGAAACCTGGGTGAAGCTACCAAAGGGGGTGCGGGTCGCTCGCCGGACTTGGCCCGCCCCACTACAGGTGGTACAGGTACTGGGGCGGGTTCCAGGCTTGGCTCCGGAGCCGTCACAGGTGGCGCAGGTTTCCAGGTGTTCGATCCGGATTTCTTTCTCGCCACCAAAAATGGCTTCCCGAAAATCCAGCCGCAGGTCATACCGCAGATCGTCGCCCCGCGTGGGACCGCGTCGCCGCGTCGAGGCTGTCTGGCCCCCGACGCCACTGGCAAAGCCACTGAAGAAGCTTTCAAAAATGTCGGCGAAGCCTGCCCCAAAGTCACCAATGTCTTGGAAGCCTGCACCTGCACCCGCAACGCCGGCTTCGCCGAATCGATCGTAGCGAACGCGTGTTTCCGGGTCAGAGAGGACTTTGTATGCCTGGTTGATTTCCTTGAGTTGCTCTTCTGCCCCCGGCTCCTTGTTCACGTCCGGGTGATATTTACGTGCCAACCGACGGTAGGCCCGCTTGATCTCCTCTTTATCTGCATTCCGAGAGACACCAAGAATTTCGTAGTAGTCACGGGGCATAGGAGCTTTAGGGTTAGGAAGGATAGGAAAGGTTATAAAAGTACAATAAGCGATACAGCAGCAGGCTGCAAATCGCTACGGTCACCTGCCGCTGGCCCCCCTGTCCGAACTCGGTTTGGTGGCGATCGCCGACGGCCTATTCAACCGCTTCGTAATCGGCGGCGACGGTTTCGTCTCCCTCGTATTCACCGTCCGCTTCCCCCACGGGGGCTGGGGGCGGGCTGCTCTGAATTGGAGGTGTTCCCGTTCCACTATACCCATTACTGCTGCTGCCTGACCGCCCATATAGCGAACTACCAACCAGCAGAATCGTTTGCTGCAACTCGCTGATCTTTTCCTGAACCACGGTGGGTGAAACCGACTCATCCTTGAACAGGGTACGCAGGGTACGGGTATGGGTATCGACTTGGGTTTTGATTTCGTCGCGGACCGCGTCGGGATTTTCCTTCAGGGTGGACTCATAACTGTAGAGGATGCTATCCATCTGATTCTGAAGTTCCACCATCTGTCGGCGTCGCCCATCGGCTTCGGCATACACTTCAGCTTCCTGGCGCAACCGTTCGACTTCATTGGCGCTCAGGCCCCCTGTGTTAGTAATCTTGATACTTTGTTCGCGGTTGGTGCCCCGATCGCGGGCCGATACCTTCAGAATCCCGTTAGCATCGATCGCAAAGGTCACCTCAATTTGGGGCACGCCACGCGGTGCCGGAGGAATCCCCGCCAGAATAAACTTACCGAGGCTCTTGTTATCACGGGCGAGGGGACGCTCCCCTTGTAACACATGGATTTCCACCGAGGTTTGGCCATCCGTGGCCGTTGAGAAGACCTGGGATTTGCTGGTCGGGATCGTGGTGTTGCGTTCAATAATTTTTGTGAAGACTTCGCCCAGGGTTTCAATTCCCAAGGAGAGGGGCGTCACATCCAGCAGTAACAGATCCTTAACTTCACCCCCCAAGACCCCCCCTTGAATGGCGGCTCCCTGGGCTACGGCTTCATCGGGATTGACCGATCGCTCCGGCGACTTCCCGTCGAAATATTGCCGAATCGCCTCCTGGACAGCGGGGATACGGGTTGACCCCCCCACAAGCAGGATGCGATCGATGTCACCGGGCTGCAACCCAGCGTCCTTCAGGGCTTGGGCAACCGGATCGATCGTGCCCTGGATTAAATCGGCACACAACGCCTCAAACTTGGCCCGCGTTAACTCCATCTCTAGGTGCTTTGGCCCCGACTCATCCGCCGTAATAAAGGGCAAATTAATTGAAGTCGTCACCATATTCGATAGCTCAATCTTGGCCTTCTCTGCCGCCTCCCGAAGGCGTTGCAGCGCCATCTTGTCCACCGCGAGATCAATCCCCTCATGTTCCTTAAAGGTATCGATCATCCAGGTGACAATCATGCCATCGAAATCGTCCCCGCCCAGGTGGTTGTTCCCCGCCGTGGCTTGGACTTCCAGGACCCCATCTCCCAGTTGCAGGATCGCGACATCA
>JBBILC010000005.1:0-50700 GCA_037445115.1 Coleofasciculaceae cyanobacterium bin_20 | reverse complement strand
GACGAGGACAATTTGTTCTTCATCCTGTTTATCTAAGCCAAAGGATAGGGCGGCGGCGGTCGGTTCGTTAATGATGCGCAGAACCTCTAGACCCGCGATCGTGCCCGCATCCTTAGTCGCTTGTCGTTGGGCATCGGTAAAGTAAGCCGGCACGGTAATCACTGCCTGCTCCACCGTCTCTCCTAGATAGGCTTCTGCGTCCTGCTTAAGCTTTTGTAGAAGCATGGAGGAAATTTCCTGGGGCGTATGGACGCGTCCCCGGACTTGGACATCTACCGTATCATCCTTACCCATTACACAGTGGTAGGAAACCCGACTACGCTCGACTTCGGTATCCTCCCAGCGACGCCCAATAAACCGCTTAATGCTGTAGATAGTATTTTCGGGATTGGTAATGGCCTGACGCTTAGCCAACTGACCGACGAGGCGATCGCCTGCCCGCCCAAACGCGACCATACTAGGAGTTGTTCGCCCGCCTTCCGAGTTGGGGATGACGACCGGCTGTCCACCTTCGAGAACCGCAACACAACTATTAGTTGTGCCTAAGTCGATGCCAATAACTTTTCCCATAGCCTGTGGTGATAAAGTAACACAACGAAGTCACGTCAGTGCGAACACATATATCCCCAATGTTTCCGCATAATTGCGGAAATGCGATCGTCCCCATGATTAATTTTTGTTTGTTTTTTGTAACCCAACGGTCATCACTGCCCGTCCGGGGGTAGCCTGCCCTTAGCTTTCTGATTCCCCTTCAGTAGCCACCGGGGGCACTTCTGATCCGGGTTCTGGAGCCATTGCCACTTTGACCATAGCATGGCGTAACACCCGCTCTCCCAACAGGTAGCCGCGCACAAGCTCTTCCATGACCGTCCCTTCCTCATGCTCGGCACTGGGGGCCTGGAGGACGGCTTCATGCCAGTTGGGATCAAAGGGTTTTCCCTCTGCCCGCATCGGCGCAACCCCCAGCCGCTTCAGGCAGTCCACCAACTGCTTATAAACCCCCTGATAGTCTTTATGAATGGACATCTCAGCGTCCGTTTTAGCCTTAATATGGGAGCGGGCACGCTCAAAACTATCCACAACGGGTAAAACCTCCGCCAAGACTGCCAGCTTGACTTGGTGATCCAAGTCCTCTTTCTCTTTGCTGGTCCGCTTGCGGAAGTTCTCAAAATCAGCCGCCAGCCGCATATACTGACTGGTGCGATCTTCAAGTTGTGACTTGAGTGTCTGAATCTCCTGCTTGAGCGTTTCTACAGCCGCTAGGAGTTCTGGCGACGGCTCGGCAATCGCCGGTGGTTCGGGAGCGGGTGGGGATTCCACCGCCGCTGGCGGGGGGAGCTTGGTAGCTTCTTCCGCCAGAATTTCAGCCGCAATTTGATCGAGGTCAACCTCGGCAGTACTGTCTAATTCAGGCACATCAGGTGATGCCAGTTCCGGACTTGCCTCTGTCTCTAGGCTGGATACCGAGGATTCAGGGGTACCTACTGGGTTGTCTGCCATCTCGGTTGGCTGCTTGCTCTCCTCTACCATTGTGATCGAACCCTATACTCTTCGCGAAACAGCAATAGGGCAATGCGATGCCCCTCCTCAATCTACTGCGATTGATTCGATTGTGCAAAATGGCTGGCAAAATAGCTCAGGGTGCAAGATGACCCCTCGTGCGCTGCCCAAACCAGGTAGTGCCCAGCATCCTGCCTTGTTGCTGCTTACCCTAGGGTACGACGGTGCCCGAACGGGGGCTAATCGTCCCGACCCTCCTCGGTATCAGCGCAGGTAAGGGGTGCTGCCACTTGGGGCACTTGGGGCTAAAAATTTCCCCTGTTCATCAATAAAAATTTATAATCTATATAATATTCCACGCCTTCCCACACCGAAAGGAAAGGTTATCATCCAAAGCAAGGTGTGCTGGTGACACGCAACCTTCGAGCAGACTCGGTACGAACGCTGTGCGATCGGTTGTCCCCGGTGTGCTCAGGATTCTGGGCAATCGGGCCTTCCCGTCGCCCCCATTTAGCCGGATGGGCGCGGTGAGTCATTAACGTAACCAGTATCAGGGGCTTAACCATTCGTTTCCGCAGCTTGTGTGAGATTTACCCACGGGATCTCAGAAGCCTCTCCCAGTTTGTGTGAACCCGATCATTGCCTTTGCGCTGAAATCTGGGAATACTCAACCATAAGCAACCCTTCTTCCTTCACCCCCGACTTGCTATGACCAACTCTTCCTCTGCACGACGGGCACTGATCGCCCATAACACCCTCTCCCCCTTTGGTAACCAATTGGTGCAAGCGGGGTTCGCCGATACCAACCAAATGAGTCAGGCCCTGGTTGAGAGCCGCAAATCAGGTCGGCCCTTGCCGGAAATTCTGAACGAGCTAACGGGTAAGGTGTTACCCCCCGATCTGCTACGGCAGTATAAGAAGCAGCAGTTATTTGAACTCAAGATTCTCTACGGAATTGAGTCTCTCGATCCGGAAATCAGCGAGACCTCGCCAGAGGAGATCAGTCGGCTGATCGACACCTTGGTGAGTATTGATGTGTGTCGGCGGTACCGTTTGATTCCCCTCGCCAAGGATAAGAACCAGACGCCCCCCACGGTCACGATCGCAATGGTGGAGCCGGATAATCTGCTGGCCCTCGACGAGCTGCAAAAGATTCTCAAGGGGTTCCAGATTCGGAAGGTCGTGATCGCGCCGGAGGACTACGAACAACTCCTGGCCCGGTACCTGGATGAGGCCGTCAAAAAAGCCGGGACTGCCGCTGCCCAGGTCCGGGAAATTCGGACTGAAGACTTGGAGATTAAGCAGAGTGACCTCGCCAATTACGACCTGGAAGATGCGGATGACGAGGATGGGGACGTTGACCTGAATGCAGCCCTCGGCGAAGCGGAGAGTGCGCCCGTGGTTCGCATGGTCAACCAGATCCTGGCCCGTGCCCTTAGTGAAGGGGTGTCGGATATCCACATTGAGCCGCAGGAAGAGCATTTACGGGTTCGCTTCCGGAAAGATGGGGTGTTGCAAGAGCCGGTCCCGAAGCTACCCAAGAAAATTATTCCGGCCCTGACTTCCCGGTTCAAAATCATTGCCGATCTCGATATTGCCGAGCGACGGGCACCTCAGGATGGTCGGATTCGCCGCAAGTTCCAGGGCCGCAACGTAGACTTCCGGGTGAATACCCTGCCCAGTCGCTATGGCGAAAAGGTGGTGCTCCGGATTCTGGATAACTCCTCTACCCAACTGGGTCTTGATAAGCTCATCTCGGACCCGGAAACCCTGGCACTGGTGCGGGAAATGGCCAGTCGTCCCTTTGGCCTGATCCTGGTCACGGGACCGACAGGGTCCGGTAAATCCACTACCCTGTATTCGATCCTGGCGGAGCGGAATGATCCAGGGGTCAATATCAGTACAGCAGAGGACCCGATCGAATATGCACTACCGGGCATTACCCAGGTGCAGGTCATTCGGGAGAAGGGGATGGACTTTTCCTCGATTCTGCGGGCTTTTCTGCGGCAAGACCCAGATATTATCCTGGTGGGGGAAACCCGGGATAAGGAAACGGCTAAAACCGCGATCGAAGCTGCTTTAACCGGACACTTGGTATTAACCACATTGCACACCAACGACGCCGCTGGCGCGATCGCCCGTCTGGATGAAATGGGCGTGGAACCCTTCATGGTCTCCGGTGCTCTACTGGGGGTCGTGGCCCAACGCTTAATGCGCCGCGTTTGCGACAAATGTTACATCGCCTACACCCCCACACCCGAAGAACTGGCTCGCTATGGCCTCAACGCCTCGACAGAAGTCGATATCACCTTCTACAAAGCGAATACCCTGACTGCCGATCAAATTCAGGCGGCGAAAGATGCGGGCAACCTCTGTCCCAAGTGTAACGGTGTTGGCTACAAGGGCCGCTGTGGGGTCTACGAAGTCTTGCGGACCACCGAACGTCTACAGATTGCCATTAACGAAGGCGCCCCCACCGAGCGCATTAAGGAAATTGCGGTGGAGGAAGGCATGAAAACCCTCCTCGCCTACAGCCTTGACCTGGTACGCCAGGGGATGACCACGTTTGAGGAAGTGGAGCGGGTTACTTTTACCGATACGGGGTTAGAGGCTGAACTCAAGGCCAAGCGCAAGACCTCACTGACCTGTCGTACCTGTGGGGCGGGTCTACAACCGGAATGGATGGATTGTCCCTATTGCCTCACGCCTCGCTTTACGGATTAGGGCTGCGCCCGTCCCCCAATTGAGGGGTATTCCCTGTCATGTGGGCAAGTATCCCTGGGTATGCTGGGAGTAGCCACTGTCACGAAGGCTGGAGGCGTGTGCTAAATACAAGCTGAGGTTTAACAATTGTTGGCATGAAGCCTAAGCGTGTCGTCGTTACGGATCTTGTCTTGTCGTTGCTGATCTTAAGGAGCCAAGCCGCATGGAGTTAATGATTGAAGACCTGATGGAGCAACTGGTAGAGATGGGGGGGTCAGACCTGCACCTGTCAGCAGGCTTGCCGCCCTACTTCCGGCTGAGTGGTAAATTAACGCCCATTGGCAACGAACCCCTCAGTTCCGAAGAATGCCAGCGGCTGATTTTCAGTATGCTCAACAACACCCAGCGGAAAAACCTGGAACAGAACTGGGAACTCGACTGTTCCTATGGGGTAAAGGGGTTGGCCCGCTTCCGGGTGAACGTCTACAAAGACCGGGGGACCTATGCCGCCTGTCTGCGTGCCCTGAGTTCCAAGATCCCCAGCTTTGAAAAGTTGGGATTACCGGAAGTGGTGCGGGAAATGTCAGAGAAGCCGCGTGGGCTGATTCTGGTGACGGGACCCACCGGCTCGGGCAAAAGTACCACCCTGGCCTCGGTGATTGACTATATCAACCGCACCCGTGCCGAACATATTTTGACCGTTGAGGACCCGATCGAGTTTGTGTACGAACCGATCAAGAGCTTGATCCACCAGCGGCAACTTAACGAAGACACCAAGAGCTTTGCCAATGCCCTGAAGGCGGCGCTGCGGGAAGACCCCGACATCATTCTGGTGGGGGAAATGCGGGATCTAGAAACCATTTCGTTGGCGATCACTGCCGCTGAAACTGGGCACTTGGTCTTTGGCACCCTACACACCAGTTCGGCAGCCCAAACCGTAGACCGGATTATTGACGTATTCCCTGCCGATCGCCAAACCCAGGTGCGGGTGCAGTTGTCCAACTCCCTGGTGGCGGTCTTTAGCCAAACCCTGGTCCCGCGCAAAAACCCCAAACCGGGCGAGTTCGGTCGTATCATGGCCCAGGAAATTTTGGTGGTTACCCCAGCCATCTCTAACCTGATTCGGGAAGGAAAAACGGCCCAAATCTACTCTGCGATCCAAACTGGGGCCAAATTGGGGATGCAAACCCTGGAGCGGGTGTTGGCCGATCTGTACTTGGCCGGGACGATCAGCTTTGACGCGGCCATGTCCAAAACCTCCAAACCCGACGAATTACAACGTCTGATTGGCGGGGCGACACCGAAAGCAGCCAGTGCTCCACCCCCTGGCGCGGGCAAGGTGGTGCAAGTTTCTGGTTAAGGGCGTTCCCTGCGGGTAGAAGTGGCCCAACTGCTGGCAGGGAGGCGATGAACTTGTTAAGCTGGGCCAACCCAATGACCTGGGCCAGGAATCTGGACCAGAATCATCTGAGTAGTGGGACGATGCGTTAAATCCTTGCGGATGCGGATGTGAAATGCCTACCTATCTTGCGCGTGCTCGCGATGCACAGGGGAATACTAGACAACAGCGGGTTGTGGCCGACTCCCTAGCGGATGCCCGTACCCAGCTACGGGACAAAGGCTTCTTTGTCCAGGACATTGAAGAGTCTAAAGGGCTAGTCAACTTTGACCTGTCCAATATACTGACCAGTGTCACGGTCAAGGACAAGGCGATCTTTTCCCGCCAGTTTGCCGTGATGGTGAATGCGGGCGTGGCGATGGTGCGTAGTTTGGGGGTGTTATCGGATCAGTGTACGAACCCTAAGTTGAAGACGGCCCTGGAAGATATCAGCGAAACGGTTCAACAAGGGGCAACCCTATCTGAATCTATGCGGCGGCATCCCAATTGTTTCGACAATCTCTACGTCAGCATGGTGCAGGCGGGTGAGATTGGGGGGGTATTGGATGAGGTGCTCAGCCGTCTAGCTAAGTTGTTGGAAGATACGGCCCGCCTGCAAAACCAGATTAAATCGGCCATGACCTATCCGGTGGTGGTGGCGATGATTGCCATCGGCGTTTTCCTGGGGATGACGATTTTCATCCTGCCCACTTTTGCGGGGATTTTTGCGGAACTGGGGGTTGAATTGCCCATATTCACCCAGATCATGTTGGGGATTAGTAAATTCCTGCGTACGCCCCAATATTCGGGTGGGATGGTTGTGTTCTTGATCATTTTGGGGTATGCCTTCAAGCAGTACTATAAAACCCGCGTTGGGAAGGAAACGATCGATCGCCTGTCCCTCAAGCTACCGTTATTTGGCGATCTGATTCAGAAAACGGCAACGGCCCGCTTCTGCCGAACCTTTGGGGCGCTTACCCGCTCCGGGGTACCGATCATGACCTCGTTGGAAATTGTACGGGATACCTCTGGCAATCAGGTGATTGCCAATGCGATCGAAGAAGCCCGCAAGGAAATCCAAACCGGGGGGATGATTAGCATCGCCCTCCAGCGGGAGCAGGTCTTTCCGATGATGGCCATTCAGATGATTAGCATTGGCGAAGAAACTGGGGAAATTGATGCCATGTTAATGAAGGTGGCAGACTTCTACGAAAATGAAGTGGAAGAGGCCGTCAAAGCAATGACCAGTATTCTGGAACCCGTCATGATCGTCTTTGTGGGGGGGATGGTAGCCTCGATTTTGCTGTCGATGTATTTGCCCATGTTCAAGGTGTTTGAAACCCTGGGTTAATGCCCCATCTGGCGCTGCTGTTGCTCGCTCAAATGTTATGCCGATCGTGCCCCCCTACGAAGAGTTACTGGCTGAGTACAGCAACCGATCGCCTGTCATTGCGTTGCTGCGGGAGTATCGTCCCTATTTGGAGATGCTCCCCAGTCTACGGCGACCGATGGAAAGCTTGATTCCCATTCCTTTACCCCTTGTGAAGGCCCAATTACCCCAGGCCAGCGGGGAAACTACTTCACCTGTCCGGCAAGCCGTACGCCTACCCTGTGATATCGGTATTGTCCTGTGTGACCCCGACTGGAAGGTCAAAACTGGGGTTGAAATTTTCCTGTTTATCCATCGTCCTGGTGAAAACTTTTCAGATTTACTCGGTCGCTGGCGGCAAACCCAGGTTTGGCTCAGTTATCCTTACGAATGGATTATGCCCCTCCGCTATCGCCATATTTTTAGCGAGGGTGCTGACGCTATTTATCCTCTCTTTATACTTTTGGAAGATACCCCTGAACATATCCTGCGGGGTCTCAAGGGTGCCCGTTTGCCCGTAGTTGTGCGTGCGATCGCGCCGGCGGCACCCCCCAGTCATGAGGATGAAGGGATGTCGAAACGGGAGGATTCGGAGGCGAGTCAGCAGGGCTATTCTTGACACTTACTGGCGGTCGGGAGAGAACACCTTTAGCCCCACACCCAGCCCGCTCGCTTGACTCCGATCAATACCATCCAAATATAAAAAAGCCGTCCTAGAAGGACGGTGCACCCGATCTAGATTTTCAGTAACCCCTATTGCTTGCTCACCTAGGAAACGGCGGTTGGTGGCACATCTAGGGCGGGATTGCGGTCAAAGAATCCACTCGGAATGATTCTAAAACTGGCCCGTTCCACGGGCATGATCGGCCAATCCTCTGGGCGGGGAATGTGCGAGACCCCCATTGTGTACCACAGCACAATATCCTCCCCAACAATTGCCTGGTTATCCGCAACCCATTGGGGTAGTCCCTCACCGGGCAACCCCTGGTTGGGATAATTGCCCGCAGCATACTGTTCTAGCGGATTAAAGCGCGTGACCCACAGTTGATTCTCGGTAAAGACCGCCTGTTGACGAATCTCCGCATCCGGTAGGGCAAAGGGCATGGCATTCCCCTCCGGTTCCAGGGCAAAGGCTGTGTGGCTGCCTAACGCATTGGTACGATCGTGACTGAGCACCTCCCAATGGCGGTGTTTTTTCCAATTTAAGCGGCGAATGGCTTCCTGTTCCGTCGTCAACAGCGTTTCCTCGGCAAAGAAGGCATTCGATCGCGGATTACCTGGTCCGGCGGGGGCAGGGAGTACATTCACTTCTTCGACGGAATTGGCCGTGCCATCGACATCAAAATCAAGGCGGAAGTTAAAGAAATGCTGGTGATTCACGGCTGCAAGATTACTGGCCACTAAGGTGGCATAGCGATCGCGCTCACTCATCGAAGCCACATCCGTCGCTGTTGTGCCTTTGATGAGCAGAATGCCCGTCAACATGACCTCAGCCTTCAGGGAGCCATCTTGCCCAAAGATCCAATTGAAACCATAGTCATAGTTGCCCACCGTCAGCAACGTTGTTACCACGAGTTCTCGGCCCCGACGCCCATCCAGCCTATCGGCTAGATAATCGTAGTGCCCCCAGAGCAAACCGCCATCCCGCTCATAGATCCCCACGGTGCTGGGGGCCACATAGGGTTCCCCAAAATCATCGGCAAAGACCGTATCAAGGAGTACCCCATGTTCGGGCACCTCACGGCCCAACGCCATCGTGTTGGCCAAGCGGCCTAGGCCATATTCCCCGAAATCAAAGGCATTACGGAAAGACCAGGTGGGGTCTGGATCGGCGTAGGGCACCACCATTTCCGACAGACCAGCTCGATAGAGAATGGGACGCTCTTCCTCACTATCTTGATAGCTCACCTGATGGAGAACCAACCCTTCACGGGGTTCCAGAGAGAACCGGAAACGCCAATTTTGCCAGCTTACCTCATTACCTTGAATCGTGAAATCGGCCCCTTCTGGCTGTAGAACTTGTAAAGGTGCTGGCTCTGGACGTGGGGCGATCGCATCCGTGTCGTAGCCAAAATACTCATCACTGATTGGATTAATGACACCCGTATCTAGCACATTATCGACGGTCCGACTGTTAAGATCGACTGTCACAATAATGCCTTCGATCGGTCGTCCATAGAAATTGGTATCATCGCCAGCCAGGTAGGATAACCCCCGAATTAGCCTTGCCCCCCCAGCTTTTTCCGCTTCCGTCATCAGGCCCGGTGCCCAGCCATCAATAATCACATCCTCCAGATTCTCAATGCCGCGCCGCCGCATAGCTGCTTGCCAACGGGGGTCATTGCGCACAATTTCATCAACGGTTTCAAAGTCTTCCCATAAGAGCGGGGGTTGGCCACCGGAGACTTCCTGCCAAGATGCGATCGCTTGGGTATTCAGGTCAACAACGGCCTCAAAAATACGATTTTGTTCAATTTCATAAACCGTAGTGAATGCCTTCCGGCTAAAGTCATGACCGGGGGTAAAGGCTAGAACTTCTGCCTTGGGCGGTTCTTGCAGGGTGATATAGGAAAACCGGGCGGCATCGGTCAGATCACGATTTTGCTGGATAATCTCAACGACCTGGCTAATTTCCGCTGCACTTAGGGGGTCCAGAGGATGGCCAATGCTTGTGCCGGTAATGGGGTCAATAGCAGCAAACGGCGTATGATCGACGGGATCGAACAGGCGAGGATTTTCGGCTAAGGCTGCTTCAATATCGGCGACATCATAAAGCGCACTGGGATCGCGTCCTTCTCGTAGGCCATGCCGCAGAAAGTGGTCTAAGCCGCTAGAGAAAATACCTTCACTTACAGCTTGCGCCACATCAGGATAGAGCGCTAGGTAATAGCCTTCCTGAAACAGGTCTGTTATCTCAAACATGATGGCAATTCTTTCCAACAGGGGGTGTTGATCCTCCCGTCGGTGTTGGCCATTCCGCAGTTCTTGAGCATTCGGCGTTGGGCCTGACGGGATGCGGCAACTGTAAGGAATGTTTCCGATAAGACTCAGGAATCAAACAAAAATTTTTAGAATTCCGGTGCGACAAGCCGCCAGAAGCCAAAGTTCCCAGCAACGCCCTGCGTCCCTAAGCTGTGATACCCCCCCCTAGCTGCTCCCGGTAACGGCCTCCATCCCCACAAATCAGCGATCGCAGTTAATATTGGGGCGAAAATTCAACCCATACAATCCCATACAACCATGATGGCGAGAAAGGAAGGCGTGGGCGGCGGCATGGCGATCGCCCTAGGGATAGTTCTAACAACCCTTTTCCCCACCCAGGCGGCGGAACAAACTGATGTGAATCGCCTGTTGCGTACCGGGCATTGCCCTGGCTGTAACCTGAGCGGGGTGAACCTTTACGGCAAAAATTTGCAAGGAGCCAACTTGCAAGGGGCTAATCTTCAGAAGGCGGACCTGTGGGGCGCGGATCTGCGGCAGGCCAACCTGCAAGGGGCCGATCTCAGCGAAGCCGAACTCTATAGCACCGATTTGCGGCAGGCCAATCTACGCAACACCACCCTTTGGGGAACTGATTTGGTGCGTGCCCGCCTGATGGGCACCGACTTCCGGGGGGCTAAGGTGACCTCTGCCAACTTTCGCGGGGCGAACCTGGAGGGGGCTGATTTCCGCACCGCTAAGCTGTGGGGGGTGAATTTCTATGGCTCCCAGTGGCAGGATGCCAATTTTGATGGGGTCGATATCACCAGCGTTAACTTCGATCGCGAGGGTTGGCAGCGCACAGTCCGGCAGGTAGAGCATCGCAATCCGGTCTCCCAGTAAGCCGTCTCCCAGTAAGCCCTTGCCAGTCCTTATCGCGGGGGTTGGAGCGTCTCCCAAGCCAGTTTAGCGGCCCCCACCATGCCCGCCTGATTACCCAACTGGGCGGGTAGGAGTTGCAGGCCCTCGCGGGAAGTGGGTAAGACCCGCCGTTCAATTTCGGCCCACGCCGAGGGCAAGAAAAAGGGCGCACTGGCGCTAATGCCGCCACCAATGACGATCGCCTGGGGGGTAAGCACGTAGATCAAACTGCTAAGGCCAATACCCAGATCGCGCCCATATTCCTGCCAAATTCCAATGGCGATCGGATCGCCCGCTTGGGCACGGGCACCCAGTTCCGCCGGGTCGCAGTTGGCCCGTTGTTGTAACGCCGCGATCGACAGATACTGCTCCAGTGATCCCTGGTTACCACTATTACAAGCAGGGCCATCGGGACGCAGGGTAATTAACCCCAACTCACCCGCCGCCCCTTGATGGCCAACAAAAAGTTGACCGTTTAAGATCACAGCCCCCCCTACGCCTGTTCCCAGGGTCAGCAAAATCAAGTCTCGAAAACCACGCCCTGCCCCTAACCAGGCTTCGCCTAGTCCGGCACAATTGGCATCATTGGCCAGAATCGCCGGGATTCCCGTTTGGGCCTCTAGCTCGTCAGCCAGGGGAACATCCTGCCAGCCATCCAGGTTGATCGCAACCCGGGCAATCCGCCCTGCCCCATCGGTAGGTCCGGGCGTGCCAACCCCGATCGCCTGACTGGTGTGGTTAGGGTCTAGCTGGGCGATCGCTTCCACCATTGCGGCTAGGACGGCTGCGGGAGTGGCGGGTTTGGGGGTGGAGACCTGGCGGGTTTGCAAACACGTTCCATCTGCAAGAAACTGTCCCAGTTTGATGGCCGAACCACCGAGATCCATCCCAATGACCGTCGGACCTGTTACTGTTGGACCTGCTACCGGGGCGCTTGTTACCGGGGCACTCGTTACCGGGGTGTTCACTAGCGTTGCACTCGTTAGGAGAGATTTGAAAAAGTTTGAAAAGGGGATCGCGGTTTTATAGCGGTAGTCACACTCATTAGGACATTTCAACGGCTGTGATCAACAAGGGGCTTAAGCCCCTTGTCCTAACCTGAATGATGGCTATAACCGCAACAATGAGCCTGGGTATTTGGCTGTCCTAGGGGTCTGCCAGCCCTGGAGGGATTGGCGGTGGGGGTCGAGTTGGCGAGACCTAACCCAGTCACTGACACTACCACCCCCTGTCGGATGGAGAGTGGTCGGGGCGTTTAGGCACACACGCGGATTAATCTGAAATCAAGTTTTGTGACGAATTTAGCCATCCACTGCCATTAAAATGAGACACCCCGATCGAAGTGTCTCATGACTATACGCTATCTCGTAGTATCCTTGTCTGCGATCCGTGCGATTAGTGGCATCAGGTTGTCTGCCATCAGACAGATTGTCCGTGAGCAGAAACCCATACATACCTGCTGGGGGTTGAGCAGGTCTCCCCCTTAACCTTCAGGCAATCCTAGGCTGACTTGTTCAGAAATTCCTGAGCTTGGGCGATCGCCAGCTTGCCAACATTGTAGAAGGCCCAGCCACCCGCCAGCAGCAAGGGCAACAGCACAATCAAAAGTCGCCAGTCCATAGCTTATTTCTCCCGTTTCCCTAAGATTTATCAATAATTCTCATTTTTAGCATAACCTCATTTGATTTTCCAGGTAAAGTATGTGGTTCAATATGTGGTCCGATCTGCGGTCTAAACTCACCCCTTACCTCTTTTTACTGCCCGCCCTGACCTTGCTGTCGCTCACGGTCTTCTTCCCGGCGTTGCAGGCTTTCTACCTCAGCTTCACCCGCTATACCTATGATCTCAGCCAGGCACCGGCCTGGGTGGGGTTGGCCAACTTTGAGCGGCTTGGGCGTGACCCTGTCTTTTGGCAAACCCTGCGCAACACGCTGCTGTACCTGATCTGTGTGGTGCCGGTGTTGGTGGTCTTGCCCTTGGGGTTGGCGATTTTGGTGAACCAAAAGCTACGGGGAATGCACTGGTTTCGCACGGCCTACTATGTGCCTGTGGTGATTTCAATGGTGGTGGCTGGGATTGCATGGCAGTGGCTCTATGCGGAAAATGGCTTGCTGAACCAGTGGCTACGCTGGCTGCACCTGTCTGAAACGGGGATTCCCTGGTTAACGAGTCCTCGTATCGCCCTCTTCAGTGTTATGGCGGTGACGGTCTGGAAGGGGTTGGGCTATTACATGGTGATTTACCTGGCGGGATTGCAGACGATTCCAATGGATTTGTATGAAGCAGCGGCGATCGACGGTTCGGCGGGGATACGCCAGCACTGGGACATTACGATTCCCCTGATGCGCCCCTATCTTTTTCTGGTGGCGGTGATCTCAGCGATCTCGGCAACCAAGGTCTTTGAAGAGGTGTATGTGATGACCCAGGGGGGACCGCGCAATAGTACAAAAACGATCGTTTACTATGTTTATGAACAGGCGTTTCGCAATGCGGAATTAAGCTATGCCTGCACGATCGGGCTAGTGCTGTTTCTCCTGATTGTGTCCCTATCGGTTGTGCGGCTTGCCCTAGGGCGATCGCGCCTGGAAACCATGTATTAAATTGTTAAGTTTTCCTCGGCCTGTCAGAGAAAGCAGCTATCTAAAAGCTAAACCCAACCTGATTGCCAAGATTTATCGCTAAGATTCATTACCAAGATTCATTACCAAGATTCATTCTGGAAACGCAGGCGATACTGGGCAGATGACCTGACGAACATCCCCCACGGCCCTCAGTCGGGGGCTAACAGTAATTAAAAGGAAAGTCAACAGAACAAAAACTGGTCGGTAAGCAATGACAATCAATTAGCAACTAAACTGCTAAAATAGGGTAGCTTTTCAACTGTGCCCATGATCGAAACCCGCTCTGAGTACGATAGTCCCTGGAAGGACGTTCTAGAGACCTATTTCACCGACTTCATCGCCTTTTTCTTCTCCTCTATCTATGCCGATATTGACTGGTCAAAAGGCTACGAATTCCTAGATAACGAACTCCAACAAATTGTGCGCGATGCGGAACTGGGTCGTCGCATTGCTGATAAACTGGTGAAGGTCTGGCGTAACAGTGGCCAGCAAACCTGGGTCCTGATTCATCTGGAATTGCAAAACACGAATGAAGATGCCTTTTCAGAACGGATGTTTGTCTACAACTATCGTCTGCGCGATCGTTACAATCTCGCCATTGCCAGCCTTGCCGTCTTGGGCGATGACAATCCCAACTGGCGACCCAACACCTTCAACAGTGAACTCTGGGGATGTCGTAACGACTTCCGATTCCCGATCGTCAAACTGCTAGACTATGGGCAGGACTGGGCAGCGCTAGAGGCATCTAGTAATCCCTTTGCGATCGTTGTCATGGCCCATCTCAAGGCCAAGGAGACCCGCAAGGATCTGGGCGATCGTCAGCGTTGGAAACTGATTCTCGCCAAACAACTCTACCAGAAAGGGTTTGAGCGTACTGATGTCATCAATCTCCTGCGGTTCATTGACTGGGTAATCCAACTGCCCCAAGACTTGGAGAAAAGCTTCTGGCAAGAAATCTATACCTATCAGGAGGAAACCAATATGCCTTACATCACCAGCCTCGAACGCATTGCTAAGGAAGAGGGTTTGCAACAGGGCCTCCGTGATGGGGTGCTTGCCAACATTGATGTGGTGCTGGAAGTGAAGTTTGGTGAGGCAGGCTTACAACTCCTGCCAGAAATCCGAGCGATCGAGTCCGTAGAGACCCTGCAAACGATTCTGCAAACTCTTCGGACTGCCAACTCCCTCGACGAAATCCGGCAGTTGTACACCCACTAAAAGTGACCTATTGACCCGATCGCAAACGACCAGATCGGGCCAGTCAGTCTAGGCCAATTAGAAGCGACGGGCGATCGTCACCACTTCTGTTTGGGTTTTACGGCTAGCAACTTGTCTTTTAATAGCCTTAAAAAGTTCCATAGATAGGAGAGTAGTTACCCGTCCAGATTTTGAGGCCATTTGGAAACGCCTGATAGTGGCTCCATCGATCGCCAGCTTTGGTGATTTTGGGAATACCAACTGAGTACGGCTGGCAGGGCACATACGCCCCGGTGTCAGTCCCCTTCACGGGGGGCGCAGCAGGCTCTCGCGACCTGGCAATCAGTCAATCAGCCCTTTTTAACTCTCAGATTCATCGATCGCTAACGAGACGCGATCGCCCCCCACACCCTGCATCGTGCCTAAGAGTTGGATCACCTCCCAATAGGGAGCCTGGGCCTCGGCTTGGAGGAGCACACTCCCCTGGGGATTGGCAGCCAGGTAAGTCCGGATCGCCGCGATTAACTGTTCTTGGTTAGCGGGTTGGTCATTGAGGCGGATTTGTCCCCCTGCTTGCAGGTTTGCAATCAGGGGATCAGGTAAATCCGGCGGGACGATCGCATCCCCAGGAGCCGGTAATTGCACCTCCATAGTTTGAAAACTACTCAGGGACATGGCCACAATCACAAAAAAAGCCAGAATCGCCAGCATGGCATTCATCATCGGGATCAGATTTACCTCTGGCAGAGGAGATTGTTGCTGTTGGGAGCGAAACCGCACCATCTAACCCTCCTCTAGCCGTCGCCCTTCATAGTGCTGCCCTTCATAGTGCTGTCCTTCATAGTGCCCTTCGTAGCGTCCTTGGTCGTGCCGTTTGTCGCGCCCTTCGTACCACTCCTGCCGATAGATCAACTCCAATTCCGTCCCCACATTGGAAAAATAGTCCATCTGCTGGGCCTGGAGCGCCACCAACACCCGAAACACCAGCAGGGCCAAAATCGCTACAATCATCCCCGCTGCCGTTGTGATCAGGGCCTCGCCAATCCCCGCTGCGGCCTTTGTGGCTTCTTCGCTGGCCCCCGCCGCCCCAATGTTGAGGTTATTAAACGTGGCAATCAACCCCGTCACCGTCCCCAACAAGCCCAACAGGGGAGCCACCGCCACCACCGTTTCTAGCAACTTATCCCCCTTGCGCATTTGCACAAATTCGCGATCGCCTGCCGACTCCATCGCTAACCGAAACGTCTCTGGGCTGGGCTGTTTCAGCTTCAGGGGGGCCAACAGGAACCGACCGATCGGCAATACCTGCGCCTGTTGGGCGATCGCCGCTGCTTTGTCTAAATCCTCATGGGCAGCAGACAACACATCCTGCACAATCCGATCCTCCTGGCGCAGCAGGTGAAACCAGAACCAGGCGCGATCGAACGCACAGGCCACCGTCGCCACCGACAGGGCTAAAATCGGCCACATCACGGGTCCCCCCGCCAGGAAGAGATCGTAAACAATCATAAAGGCAGTGCAAAAGGTAAGGATAAAGACAAACTGTTCAGATCTTAAGGTAGGGGAGAGTCGGAGGCAGGCAATTTCGGAGGCAGGCAATTAATGAGCGGCCACCGTGGGTTGGTGTGGGTCCTGCGTCCAAAGCACCACAAAGGTCGCCGTTTTGTCTGTTGCTCGCACAAGGCTGACATAGCGAACCGTATTCCCCTTTTTCACCTCATAGAGTGTCCCGCCCCCGTATTCCGGTTGTTCGGTAAACGTGAAGCCAGCAAATTGACGCTGTAAGGACGCATAGACCTGCTCTGGGCGTTTTAGACTTAGGCGTAGCCTTGGGACTGGCCTGGGGTTTGGGGGGCAGCGGCGATCGCCTTTGGGGAAGCCGGGGTTAAAGACGTGATCCGGGAAAACGTCGGAGTAGGGCTGGGTTCTGGCTCTGGGGTAGACGACGGCTCGGCAGGTAACCGTACCGCCAGCAATGGAACCCGTCTTACGAGCCGCAAAGTTTTGCTTCGCCAGCGTATAGGCTTCGGCGGGTAGGGGCACATCGCCGATCCCCTTTGTCAGCCTATCGGGCTAACATTAAGCGATCGTAATTACGGTTTAAAGGAAGCGGGTTAAACAGGTTAAAGAATCGCGATCGGGGTCACGCTACGATAGACGATGTGGCCACTCGTCTGTCGTGTTTGGGCGGCGGGCTAATCCCCTTCAGACTTCTCAACCACAGCTCAGCCATTGCTATTGGGCCAGTGGTAGAGACCCCCTTAGTCTGGAGACCTGACCCTGACCGACCTGACCGCGTATGTTGTATATTTTTGAAGAGACTTAAATTTTTGTTTACCTTTTTGCCCTAGGAGCCTGGTCACTAACCTTCATGTTTGGTCTTATTGGTCACCTTACCAGTCTAGAACACGCGCAATCTGTCGCACGGGAACTGGGCTATCCCGAATATGCCGATCAAGGGTTAGACTTTTGGTGTGCGGCCCCGCCCCAAATTGTCGATACCATCCGCGTTAAGAGCATTACCGGCCAGGAAATCGAAGGGCGCTATGTCGAATCCTGCTTTTTGCCAGAAATGCTGGCCAACCGCCGCATCAAGGCTGCTATCCGCAAAATTCTGAACGCAATGGCCCATGCCCAAAAGGCCGGGATTAATATTACGGCTCTGGGAGGATTCTCGTCGATCGTCTTCGAGAACTTCAACCTCGGCCAGATGAGCCAAGTGCGCAATGTCACCCTGGAGTTTGAACGCTTTACCACGGGCAACACCCATACCGCCTATATCATCTGTCGTCAGATAGAGGCCGCTGCCCCCAGCTTGGGGATTGACCTATCCAAGGCCACGATCGCGATTTGTGGTGCGACGGGAGATATTGGCAGTGCCGTATGTCGCTGGCTGAACACCCAGGTGGATGTGGCGGAACTCTTACTGGTGGCCCGCGATCAGGAACGTCTGGCCGCCCTCCAGGCCGAATTGGGTCGGGGTAAAATCCTGGGACTCGACGAGGCGCTCCCCCTGGCCGATGTGATCGTCTGGGTTGCCAGTATGCCTAAGGGAATTGAGATCAGTCCGGAACGGCTGAAGGAACCCTGCCTGCTGATCGACGGGGGCTATCCCAAAAATCTTGCTGGTCAAGTTCAGCATCCCGGCATTCATATCCTCAATGGCGGTATCGTTGAACACTCGCTGGATATTGACTGGCATATCATGAATATCGTCAAGATGGACATTCCTGCCCGTCAATTGTTTGCGTGCTTTGCTGAGTCCATGTTGCTGGAATTTGAAAAATGGTATACCAACTTTTCCTGGGGGCGTAACCAGATCACCGTGGAAAAAATGCAGCAAATTGGGCAGCTTTCCGTCAAACATGGATTTCGCCCTTTACTGACCTTGAGTTAACGCTTAGGATAAGCGGAGAAAATTTAGCTGTTGTCTAAATCAGGGATAGAGGCTGATGAAACTCTCCGTTATCATCCCCTGCTATAACGAACTGGGTACGATCGCGCAGGTCATTGCCGCCGTGCAATCGGCTCCCGTTGCGCAGAAGGAAATCATCGTGGTTGATGACGCCTCCACTGACGGGACGCGCGAATACCTACAATCTCATCTGGCCCCCCAGGTTGATCAGGTCATTTACCATAAGCGGAACTACGGAAAAGGAGCCGCCCTGCGCAGCGGCATTGCCGCAGCAACGGGGGATATCGTCATCGTCCAGGATGCGGACTTGGAGTACGATCCCCAAGAGTATCCCCTGATGATTAAGCCCATTTTGGATAATAAGGCCGATGTGGTCTTTGGCTCCCGGTTTGTGGGGAGTCAACCCCACCGGGTGGTGTATTACTGGCACATGGTCGGGAATCAGTTTTTGACAACCCTCTCGAATATGCTGACCAATATTAACCTGACCGATATGGAAACCTGCTATAAGGCATTCCGACGGGAAATTATCCAGTCGATCAAAATCGAAGAAAATCGCTTTGGCTTTGAACCGGAAATTACGGCTAAGGTTGCCAAACTCGATTGTCGCATCTATGAGGTGGGTATTTCCTACTACGGTCGTACCTATAAGGAAGGCAAGAAAATTGGGTGGCGCGATGGTTTCCGGGCCATTTACTGTATTCTCAAGTACAACCTGTTCCGCTAGGATTAGCTAAACCATGATTCCCACTTGGAAGCAGGCGAAACACTGGTGTTCACAGCAGGAATTAGGGATTAGTAGTGTCTGCATTTTCGCGGCTTGCCTGTTTATCTATTGGTATAGCGATCGCCAAATTGGTTCTGGGGATACGGTACCGAACACGCTGTTAGCTTTTAACTGGCTAAAAAATGGGATTCTCCATTTTGATAACTTCCGGGATAGTTATTTTTTCGATCGTGGTAATGTTTACTTCTTTGTCGAATCGGCTAACGGCCATCTCACCTCCCTGTATCCGATCGGCCCTGCGATAGTCGCATTTCCCCTATATCTCTGCTTTTTTCTGTGGCTTGAGTTTAAGCCCACGATCAAGGGCTGGCTTCTGGGTAAGTATGTCGATCCCCTTAATTTGACCGAGCTAGCCTTTGATGAACGGCGATTAGACTGTGAACACCTCGCTGCGGCGATTTTGACTGCTTTTGCCGTCGTTGTTTTCTACCTCATCCTGCGACTGAAGTTTAATCGATGGGTAGCGCTCGTCGGGAGTTTTATCTTTGGGATTGCCACGAATACTTGGGTGACTAACTCTCAGGGGCTTTGGCAGCATACGGTGGCCAATCTTCTGATTGTTTGCATCATGCTCTGCCTGTTCAAAGCCAACCGGATAACCCATCCCACGGCACAAAATTTACTCCTAACCTTAGTTGGTCTTTTCTGTGGCTTACTGCCGGGGGTGCGTCCTACCAGTACCCTATTTGCGATCGCCATTGCTCTTTACGTGCTCTACCACTACCGCTGGCGATCGTCCTATTTCTTCCTCGGTACTCTTTCCTGCCTCCTGAGTGCCGCTTGGAATCTCTATTATTTTCAAAACCCTTTTGGTGGCTATGCTACTGAAATTGAGAGTCCCTATCGATGGGACATTGCCCAGGGTTGGGAAGGGTTTACGGGCTTGTTGTTTAGTCCCAGTCGGGGGTTATTGGTCTATTCCCCGATCGTGCTATTAGCCCTACCCGGTGCCTATCAGGTGTATCGACGGCGGGCTTGTCGGGATGAGCAGTTAATTTTGGCCCTACTGGGGGCCGCGATCGTCTTATTTATTACCTACTGTTTTTACATTATTTGGTGGGCCGGCTTTGCCTTTGGTCCCCGCTTCATGCTCGATCTCTTGCCAATTTGGACCTACCTGATTGCCCAAGCCTGGGATTGGTTACTGCGATTGCTTACAGTTCCCCGCTACCGGATAGCCAGTGCCGCTACCCTCACTGCCTGTTTGGGGCTAACCCTGATCTCCAGTGCCGTCCAAGCGATCGGGGCGTTTGGGGAAGCGAACTGGGATGCCGTGCCCCTGTCGGTGGATTGGCGCACTGAACGGCTCTGGGATTGGCGTGATTCCCAACTGTGGCGCGAGGCCAATAATATTTACTTCCAAATCGTACCGCCCTTGCCAGCTCCCGATCGCTATCTGGCCCAGTTTCAAGGCAAACTTCTGAGTCTCAACGATGAAGCCAGTCATCCCCTCCCGAACCCCCTGCCACTAGATATCAATCAGCGGCTCCTCCTACAAGCGGACCTGGAAAATACCGGGCAATCTCCCTGGTTTGGCTACGAAACCGGACGCACCGTGGGCCGGACTAAACTGCGGGTACAGTTCTACCCCGACGCTAGCCGCACGCCGGTTCCCTTAGTGAATAATTACCTCTACCTGCGCTCTACTGCCCCTCAAGGCCAGCCGACCTCAGCGATCGGTCTCATTCAAACCCCCGTTACCTCTGGTTCCTATCGCCTGGTTTTGGATTTGGTTGTGGAAGCCCCCTATAATGAAGTGCTACGCAGCTATCCCCTAGCCTACGAATTACCGGTGCGTGTTGAGCAAAAGGTCTATGCTCACGAAATCACCGTCCATGACCCCATGCCGACGTCTTGGCCCCCAGCTCAAACCATCGCTCTACCCCTCACCCTTAAAAATACCAGTAACTTCACCTGGGACTCAGCGCACATCCCTCCCACGTTTGTCGCCTACCACTGGGTACACGCCGACGGTAGCCTTGCGATTAAAGAAGGCGAGCGTACCCGTTTGCCCACTGCCGTTCCCCCCGGTGAAAGCACACCGCTAACTGCCCACATCGTCACCCCCGATCGTCCTGGCGACTATATTTTGCAGCTTACCCTTGTGCAAGAGAACGTAGCCTGGTTTGATCAAAAAGGTGCCCAACCCTTGGCGCTACCGATCACGATCGTGAAATTAGGAGAGAGGTAACAGGTAGGTAATAGAAGAGAGGTGATAGAAGAAAGGTAATAGAAGAGAGCTTGAAGCATCCCTACCCGCTGTTATGTCCTCATCCCTAACCCTCGGTGCCTGACCCTAATCCCTAAATCTCGGTTCCCTGTTCCCTATCCCCCGTCTCCTGTCTCCTGTCTCCTGTCTCCTGTCCCCCGTCCCCTGTCCCCTAAACAACCGACCGACCTTTCCCCCCAAACCAGATGGCTAGCCCAGAACGTAGACTCCTGCTCCTCGACTTTGAAAAACCCCTCGTTGAACTTGAGGGCCGCATTACCCAGATTCGCCAACTGGCGGAAGAAAATGATGTCGATGTGTCCGACCAGATCCGCCAGCTCGAAGCACGGGCCATGCAACTGCGATCGGAGATCTTCCAGAGCCTAACCCCAGCCCAACGCTTACAAGTGGCTCGTCACCCCCGGCGGCCCAGCACCCTTGACTATATTCAGGCTATGACCGATGAGTGGATCGAACTCCACGGCGATCGTGGCGGCAGCGACGATCGTGCCCTTGTGGGCGGTCTGGCCCGCCTCGAAGGTCGGCCCGTGGTCATGCTAGGGCACCAGAAGGGACGGGACACGAAGGACAATATGCTGCGGAACTTTGGGATGGCCTCCCCCGGTGGCTACCGGAAAGCCCTGCGGCTAATGCAACACGCCGATCGCTTCGGGATGCCCATTATTACCTTTATTGATACCCCCGGTGCCTATCCTGGGGTGGAGGCGGAACGGCTGGGCCAAGGGGAAGCGATCGCCCGCAATCTGCGCGAGATGTTCAACCTTCGAGTGCCGATTCTGTGTACCGTGATTGGCGAAGGCGGGTCCGGGGGTGCCCTGGGGATTGGGGTGGGCGATCGGTTGCTGATGTTCGAGCATTCGGTCTATACCGTGGCCAGTCCTGAAGCCTGTGCCTCGATCCTCTGGAAAGATGCCAGCAAGGCCCCGCAGGCCGCCGAAGCCCTACGGATTACGGCCCTGGATCTGAGAAACCTGGGCATTCTTGATGACCTTCTCCCGGAACCGATCGGCGGTGCCCACGCTGACCCCCTCCAGGCGGCCATGACGCTCAAAAAAGCCCTGCTGGATGATTTAGCTGAACTGAATCAACTCACACCCTTACAACTTCAAGAACAGCGCTACCAAAAATTCCGCCGGATTGGTGTGTTTACCGAACAGGCCGCCTAGGTATCCCGTTAGCAGCGCATCAGCCGTGGGATAATGGGTCAGGGAATCCTAGATATTCTGGCTTCGGCCATTGGCTTCAAACGCATTATCAATGGAGATTCAATCGTTCGGTTAACATTTATTTATATTTTCTCATTTGGCGTTACAATGATATCAGGAAGCGGTGATTGCGCCGTCATTAGATGCATGGCCAACCGAGTTGGAATGGCTGCTAATCGCTTACTGACAGCCGCTTCAGCCGATGTCAGTCTGATATCGCTTAACCTTTGTCTTAAGAAGGTTATAGGAATGACCCGCACAATTGGCATGGGATAACATTCACACTGAATCTATTGCCCAATTCCACCTCCCATATCCAGCAATATCTATCAATCTCATTCAAAGAATGCTTTTACTTCAATGGTTAACGTTGCCAGGACTCAAGGTCATAGGCCATCCCCTTTTTATCGAGGAACCTGTGTGTTGCACCTGAGCAAAACAGCGTTGACCCATCAATGTTCAAACCCGCTTCCCCTAGCCAGTGCCGGTAAGCCTGACCGATCGTGGCCCGATCGTCCCTCCCGCGACTGACTGAACGCTAGACTACCCTAGCCTTAGGGCCTTATCCCCCTTGTTGGCCAGTTGGCATGAGGGTAAGGTAACCCCGCCGTAAGGCGACACACTTCCCTATTTTTCTACGGTGATAACCGAAGGAGACTGATGAATATGACAACTTCCAATGGCGTACTTGCTAACGGTGCGATCGTCAATGGCACTCCAGCTAATGGCACTACCCCCCCCCTTTCCTTGTCTGACGCGCTCACGGCAGTCCCAACCCAGGGCAATGGCATCAGCCAAGCCGATGCGGCAGCGGCCCAACCGGACGATGCTCAGATGCGCGAAGCAGTCCGGACGCTCCTCCTTGGCGTGGGTGAAGATCCGGAACGGGAAGGCTTGCTGAAAACCCCCAAGCGAGTAGCAGACGCTATGCGATTCCTGACGGCGGGCTATCAACAATCCCTGGAAGAATTGGTCAATGGTGCTATTTTTGATGAAGGCCACAATGAATTAGTCCTGGTTCGCGATATTGGCTTCTTCAGTCTTTGTGAGCACCACATGTTGCCATTCATGGGCAGAGCGCACGTCGGCTATATTCCCAATCAAAAAGTCGTGGGTCTGAGTAAGCTAGCCCGGATCGTGGAAATGTATGCCCGCCGTCTTCAGGTCCAGGAGCGTCTAACCCGTCAAATCGCCGAGGCGATCCAGGAAATTCTGGAACCCCGTGGTGTGGCGGTGGTTATGGAGGCTACCCACATGTGCATGGTCATGCGTGGGGTGCAGAAGCCCGGTTCCTGGACGGTGACTAGCTCGATGGTGGGCGCTTTTGAGGAGCAAACAACCCGTGAAGAGTTCTTTAACCTGATTCGTCACCAGCCAGCCTTTTTCTAAAGGAGTATCATCCCCATTGCTAACCTTAGTGGGGATTTGCCCCGGTGGGGATGCGGGTAGGGTGTACGACTAAAGTCGTTACGACAAACTTAGTTCATTGAGGTAGATTGGGTCAAACGCAGTGCAACCCAAACAGGCTAATGAGTGTGTTGGGTCGCCTAGGCTCAACACCCATCGGTAACCCACGATTTTAAGATTGCCAGTCTACTCGGCTGTGGTTGTTCGTTGTCGCAGTCTTGACGGTCAACTCCCCTTTAGGATCTCCTTTTAACAGGACTGTCAGACTAGCCCACCCTGGGCTTGGGGGTGGGCTAGCTTGGCAAACGGTGTTTAGCAACCGGTGCCCGTTGGCTGGCGGAGCTGGGCCGATCGCCCATTACGCGGAGACGGACGGTAGTGGCTCTGGCTCAACGATCGCGGCCGTGGGTTCCGCCTGAACCGTGGTGCGTTGGATACGCGCACCCAAACTTTGCAGCTTTTGATCCAGATGGGCATAACCGCGATCGAGGTGATAAAGCCCCCGCATCGTGGTTACACCCTCTGCGGCTAACCCAGCTAGGACCAGAGCCGCTGAGGCCCGCAAGTCTGTCGCCAACACAGGAGCACCCGACAGAAATGGCACGCCCCGGATGATCGCATGATTACCCTTGGTGCGAATATCTGCCCCCAAACGATTGAGTTCTGCGACGTGGCGCATCCGGTTTTCAAACACCGTTTCGCTGACGACACTATCCCCTTTCCCCAGGGTTAGCAATGCCATCATCGGTGCTTGCATATCCGTCGGAAAGCCAGGATAGGGAAGGGTTTCCACATCGGTGGCCACGAGATCATGACCAGGGGCAACCCGTAGACAGCGATGGCCTTCCACCGTCACCTGGACGCCCATTTCCCGTAGCTTAGCAATGACGGCTGTTAAATGCTCTGGAATCACATCGGCGACAAAAATCTCCGATCGCGTGATGGCCCCGGCAATCAGTAAGGTTCCCGCCTCTACCCGATCGGGGATAATGGCATATTCCGTACTGTGGAGTTGGGGGACCCCGACGATCGTGATTGTATTAGTCCCAGCACCGTGGATCTTGGCTCCCATTGACCGGCAGAAATTGGCCAAATCAACCACTTCGGGTTCCTGGGCCGCATTACCGATCGTGGTTTCGCCCTCGGCAAGGGTGGCCGCCATCAGCAACGTTTCCGTCGCCCCCACACTGGGGTAGTCGAGATAAATATTGGCCCCCTTCAGGCGGCGATTGCGACCTCGCACCTGGGCATGGACAATACCATGATCAATGTGAACCTCCGCCCCCATCTTCTGCAAGCCGCGCACATGAAGATCCACTGGACGGGCCCCGATCGCGCAGCCACCGGGGAGGGGCACCCGTGCCGTGCCTAACCGGGCTAGGATTGGCCCAATCACAAAAAAACTGGCCCGCAGTTGGCTAACCAGTTCGTAAGGCGCATGGGATTGACTCAGATCGCGGGCATTGACGGTAACTGACTGGGGGCCACGTTTAACTTGCACGCCCAGCGCCGCCAGGACCTCGCCCATTCGCCTGACATCAACCAGCGATGGGACATTACGGAGCAAACATTCCCCTGAGCAAAGGAGTGCCCCTGCCAGAATCGGCAAGGCGGCATTCTTTGCCCCATAAATGTTGACTTCTCCGCTCAGCGATTGCTGACCCCAGATTTTCAAAACCGGTTCGTGGGCTTCTGGTGAAGCCTTAAGGGTTGAGAGATCAGGTGTTGGGTTAATGGTCCTGTCCTCCGTTTTTAACACCGTATGTGGCAAAATTGCATTTCTGCGACGAATTTCGTCTAGATTACACCTCACAATGGCCCAAATTGTCAAGAACAAGGATGGTGCGGTGTCAAGATGGTGCAACTAAACTTTAACTGACAGCTTGCGCGGGTAGTTTTAACTGGTGGCTTGAACTGGCAAACCTGAATGGACAACTTGACTGGACACGGCGTGCCCGACAGGGCGGTTTTTGTCAGGGTGGCTCAGCCTTGTCGATGTCAGTCCTGTCAGTGCAGGTCAGTAGGGTTGGGTGAGGGTGAAATAAAAGGTGCTGCCCTGCTTAGGGGTTGATTCAACCCAGATGCGTCCACCGTGGCGCTCGATGATTTGATTGACGATCGCCAAACCCACCCCTGCGCCATCTCCATAGCGTTCTTGGGGGTGGAGGCGTTTGAAGAGCTTAAACACGTCATCGAAGTGCTCGGCCTGAATCCCAATCCCGTTATCCCGAATATAAAAAATTCGTTCGGATTCAGGTGCTTGATGGGCACGATCGCGCTGACTGACCTCCCGATCGTGGTACCCGACCTCAACCCATTTCTCCGGACCGTCATGGTACTTGATCGCATTGCTAATGAGGTTGCGAAACACTTCATTGATCAGGGTCGGGTCACAGTGTATGGAGGGCAAGGGACGGGGCAAACGTAACTCAAACGGGGCCTCAGGCCGACTTGCTCGCACAATGGCGACAGCCTCCGCTAGCAAAGGGTTCAAATCAATCCGTTGTCGCTTTACCTGCGTCTGGCGTAACTGGGCAACTCGCAGCAAGGCATTGATAAGGGTTTCCATCCGCTGCGTAAATGCCTGAATTTCCAGCAGGTACTCTCCCCCTTCTTCATCTAAGACGGCGCTGTAATCTTCAAGCAGGATATTGGCATAGTTATAAATGCCCCGCAAAGGCTCCTTGAGATCATGGGCGGCGGCATAGGCAAAGGCGGTCAATTCCCGGTTGCTGTGCTGGAGTTCCTGGTTTAATCGACCCAGTTCATCCGCCTTGTTCAGGACAATTCCGACGATCGCGTTGCGAAGATCGATCGCGCCGCTAATCTCAAAGGGTTGCCAGGGTAGGGCCGTCGCATACACCGTTTCGCGCCAGAGGGCAAAGGAGGTACGCGGCCCCAGTTGCATCTGTCCGTCCTCATCAATCTGGATACCCGTCTCCGGATTCCCGGCCCAATTGATCGATTGGATGACTTCGGGCCGAAACCAGAGGATCAGATAGTGTTGTATCCGCGAGATGCGCAGGAGCAGCAAACCGCTGGCCGTGGCTTTGTAGGCTTCTGCCTCGGCATAGGCATGGGATAAACAGGCAGTATGGAATAAGGGTTCAGTAATATGCTGATCCGCCCATTGAATTAAAGCTCGGATCTGATCCGCTGATGGGGTAGTGCCGATCAGGGTTAATTCATGGCCTAGACAAATCGCCGCTCCAGAGGCAGCAACCAGGGTAAGGAGCCGCTCCTCTGGCTGGATTAAGGCATCAATGAGATTACTGGCCTGGGTAATAGACGTAATCAGTTCGGAGCGCAGGGCGCTAAGTTTTGTCCGTTGTTTGAGGTCCTCCTGACGTAGCTTGTTCGCCAACTCCGAAGCCGCCATTTGGGCAATCAGTTCACAGGCGGCCCTCGTTTCGTAGGAGAGCGGTTTGGGAGTTGTATGGTGACAGGAGACGAGTCCCCACAGGCGTTGGGCTTGGCAAAGTGAGAGCACTAGTGCGGCTGCCACGCCCATGTTGGTGTAGTAGGTCACCGCACAGGGCGCAGAACTCCGCAGGACAGCACGGCTGAGGTCTAGAGGGTCACCCGTAGGGGGATGCTGGGAAGGAAATAGGGAGACCGGCTCAGCCTGGATATGGGGGATAGCCCGTAGTTTGCCGCTGGCGTAGCTTTCCTTCACAGCGGTCGGCACATCTGTTGCGGGGAAACGCTGTCCCAGGAAGGAGGCTAGGTCAGGCTGCTTGGCTTCGGCGATGATCTCCCCTGCGCCTTGGAGATCGAACTGGCAGATTAGGACGCGATCGTACCCCGTAAGTTGCCGCACGGCATCCACAACAAGCTGTAAGAGCACGCAACTACTCTCGGCCTGCTGCATGCGATCGAGGGTTTGCCGCACCAATCCATGTATCGACAGGAAATTCACTGGGGCGGTCGCGATCGTCGGTTCCAGTTCCAGGACTAGGGCGGTTGCGGTTTGATGCAGAAAGCCATCGCAGGCGAGGGGGCCTGCCCCAGTCGTGACCGTAACGGGCAGGGGGATCGGACGGGCCAAGGGCGGGGGGACTGCCTGACGGATGGCCTCGATCTGCGTCGGGGATAGCAGGGTGGTGAGCGGTGCTCCCGCTAACTGTGACGCGGACATTCCCATGTGAATGTGGGCATTCTGGCTCACCTGGAGAATGGTGTCAGCAGCCCGATCAAGCACCAACAGCACCCCATGTGGTTGAATGGTGCCTGGCAACTGAAGGGGTGGCTCAGCTAGCGAGGCCCAGGGAGTCGGTGCGGCTGGCGATCCATTCACTCCATTCATTCAGTCAAACTGAGCAACTGATCAATTCATCTCCATTTTAGGTTAGTCGTCAAGTCTTAACAGACACCTTGGAGCCTGCGCATCCGACCCCATGCAGCCTTAGTCGCTACCGGTGGCGTATCCCGGTGGCGTGTGTTGACACGGTAAGCAAGATCGTGGTCCTCGCAAATCTAACCCCAGGGCAGTATGCGGCATTGGGGAGGACAATCCGGCTCACGTGGAAGAGCCAGCCGCAATTGAATTCAACACCTTAGGGACTGGTCCCCCCCGATGCAATGGCTCCTCTATCTCATTGCGGGGGGGGACTTATTCACGCTAAGTTTACCGCTGGGCGATAAACGTATCTTTCACTGGCTCCATAATGACGGCATGATAGGGGACGACGCCCGTGGCTTCGCTCTCCAGTTGGCGGGCCGCTTCGCGCGAAAGATCCAGGTTACGATCGTCAATATAGGGACCGCGATCGTTAATGCGCACAATCACGGCTTTGCCATTGTCCAGGTTGGTGACTTTCAGGTAGGTATTAAAGGGAAGGGAGGGATGGGCTGCCGTCAGTTCGGTTTGGTCAAACGCTTCTCCGGTAGCCGTTAACCGTCCATGAAAGTAGGGACCATACCAGGACGCTAACCCCGATAGGGTTGCTTCGGTTTCACTTAGCCCATACATGTGGGCCTGGGCGACGGCTAGGGACAGGGGCGGCACAGCCAAGGCCACCCGCAATTGATTCACCCAGCGAATGACGCTTAGCTCGGCACTCCGGTTTAGTTCAGCCGCAAATTTCGTATCCAGAATCAGGTAAACCCGCTGACGATGCTCGATCGCCGGTTGACCCGACACCAAGGTTGGCACGATCGCCGCCGGACTCAGGTGCGCATCTCGCAAAAGCTGCTGCACCCCCATTGCTAAACTCTCTGCCCGTGTGCGGTTGGGTAAGGTGGCAATCAGAGTTGGGCCAACCCAAACTTGAAAGCTATGGCGATCAGATGCCCAACGGTGCCCCACTCGGCGTACCCCTACCTTCTGCGCCGCTGGTAACGTTAACTCTGGGGAACCGCCAAACCCCCGTGGCAGGGGTGGTACCTGGGTAGTTAACCATTGGGTCAGGGACCCCCGGCAGTCCTGAGCCTGGGAATCGGCGATCGTTCCCCAGGGCATCGGGCCGGGCAGGAGCCAACAGTTGGTCCAGGAAGTCACCCAGACCAGTCCAAAAAACAACATGGCAGATGCAACCTTCCAACTGAGAGGACTGTCAAGCTTCAAAGAATGTCGCAAAACGTAACATATATTACCATATTGTCCTCTTGGGTTGGGTATGTCCCGTCGGGGTTGGCGCACTGGGGGGGGTACCCCCCGCGATCGGTAAGACACAGGAACAGGTCTAGGGTAGGTGGGTTTTTCGGCCATAGGCAATTGCTTAGGAATACTAGGGATGCCCCACACCCCAACAACAGCACGAATTCTCGTTATGCATACCCATGCGATTGGGGCCTTAATCCACCGACACTTGTTGCTGTTCGGCTTCCAGGATTTTTTCCTTGGAATCCCCCCAGTAGGCACTATAGGTCCAGGTTTCCTGGCTTCCCTTGTCCTCAATAGACCAGCGATAAATAGCTGATTTGGGTTCAACCCCGATCTCGATCAGCTTGGCCCCCATGTAGTACTCCATTTGTTGCCGGGTGCGTTCCTTTAAGGGAGGCGGGAGTCGTTTATCGATCGTGCGGGGCAGATGTGCTTGGGTATGTTTAGCCATGAACGGTGTCGTTACACTTCTTTACTTCAAATTATTACGTTTTTGCTCTAAAAGTAAAGCAAGCTGTTGCGGAGCCAGACCAGCCATATTGAGGAGTAGAAATGCCTAGGCAGGAGAGCTATTGTTGGCGGTGGGATCAACCATCTGCGCTAGGCGTGGCTAGGAACTCCCACCGATTCCAATCACAGGCCATCTGAGTATTACAGCCCATGTCAGAACATCAGGCGTATCCAGAATCCGCACCCTGCCTGCTGGGTTTTGACCCAGGGCGGGACAAGTGTGGCATTGCGGTGATGACCGCCGATCGCCAAGTGCCGTATCACCAGGTTGTTGCGGCCAGTGAGGCCATTGCCACGGTCCAGCGCCTACAGCAGCAATACCCCTTCACCCAGATTGTGATTGGCGATCAGACCAGCACTCGTCTTTGGCAACAGCAATTAGCGACTGCCCTCGTCCCACCCGTGCCGATCGTGCCCGTGGATGAACGCTACAGCACCCTAGAAGCCCGCGATCGTTACTGGCAGATGTATCCCCCCCAGGGATTAGCTCGCCTATTGCCCCAAAGCGTGCGATCGATTCCCCGCCCGATCGATGATATTGTGGCTATTCTGCTCATTGAGCGCTATTTGAACCCACGATCAGGATAAGTGAAGTGCGGGGTTACTTTTGAGCTTGGTAGCCGTGGTGCTGATTAGATTGTAGATTTTAGATTTTGCCACCTGAGGTGAGCCACCCACTCGTCAGTAATCGCTACGGCCCAGACACCTAACCTATTCGTCACTCCCTTAGAACGTGGCTCGGATGGTAAACGAGTCGCCTCCTGGTTCCAACTGATAGTCCCGTTGTTCTAGAAAGCGACTGAGGGGTTCTTGGATGAGGGCACGGCCTAGGGAGGGTTCAACCGACAGTGCCCCCCGGCGGAAATGCCATTGAAATTGCCACTCAAAATTGCTAGCCCTGACTTCGCCGACAATTTTGCCCTGTTGCCAGGAGTGTTGCGTGATACGCACATAGGCAGTTGTGGCCGGGGGATGACGGAAGCTCACGGGAGGCGATTAGCGGGGTTACTTGTGAGCCAGGCGGGCATCCGGCTCCAGCACCCATAATACAAGCCCTTTCCGGACCTGCGTCAAGATGACCGTGTTGCCTAGGCCCATTAACCGATCGACGCCCCGCTTCGCTGCTTCCGCACTTGGATATAGGCGGACATAACTGTAGTAATCCCCGTTGTAGCAAACGGCGCTGACGGCTTTCGGGGTATCAGGCAGGCGAATGTGACAGTTGATGACTGACCGTTGGTCGATGATGGGGCACGGCATATCCCCAAGGAGTAGGTTAGGGATGGGGGTATCAAGCGGATGGGTGAGACGAGATAGCTGGCTGCTATGGCGTAGGTATTGATCAAACATAGTTAGGTAAGTAGGATGCTCCCAGCAGCACCCCCTCCAAGCATGGGTAGGTTGTCGTAAAAATCAATGGGCTGTGGCTAATTACTGCTAGCCCTGCATGACTTCTTGATAGTAGGTGCTTGGCCCTGAGCGTTCTATCTTCTAGAATGCCCACTTTTTGGCTCAACAGTACAGACACGAACAATCGTGAAGTTTGGAAAATTGCTTGAGTGCATACCCAGTATTTATACGAAATTAATACCGAGTATTTATACGGAAGCTGATTCCGGGCGGGCAGATGATTCTAATTCTAGGGTAGCAATGGTTGTGCCATTATACAGGCTCATAGCCTTGGCAACCCCTGCGGTCAGGCTGAGGTCGATCGCCGCCGCAACTTGCGCCAGAACTTGTTTCATGGTGGTTGTTTCTGCGACGGAAAAACGCCCTAAAACATGGGAGACGGCATCGCGATCGACGGGGTGGCCTTTGGGTGCGCCAATGCCAATGCGTAAACGGGGGAAGTCTTGAGTACCCAAATGGGCGATCGTGGACTTTATCCCATTATGCCCACCGGCTGACCCGGCAAGGCGCAATCGAAGGCGACCCACGGGCAAGTCCATATCGTCATAGACAACCAGGACGGACTGGGGGGGCAACTTAAACCAATCCGTGGCCGCCCGAATCGACTGACCCGAAGCATTCATGTAGGTTTGGGGTTTGAGGAGACGGATTTTGCGGTGTTGGGGTCCCCGGCCTTCACCGATATAGCCTTGAAACCGACGGTTCTCACTCAGGGTAATTTGCCAACGATCGGCAAGGACATCGATCGCGGCAAAGCCAATGTTATGGCGGGTTTGGTCATACTTTGCCCCCGGATTACCCAGTCCCACAATCAGTTGGGGGATCACCAGGGCAGGGGCAGTGTCGGATGAGTGGGCAGTCATAGTACGGGTGGCAACACCTGAGGGCGTGCAGATAGCCTAACTGGGCTGGGCTGGTTGGGAGGGGTTGGTAATCGGAGTGTCAGCGATCGTGACCTCGGTTGCAGGCGTATCACCAGGATTTACTTCGACAGCCGCCGGAGATAGGGCTTGTGGGGGTGATTTCTCTAGCTTGGCTTCCATCGGTTCTTGGCGGGTCGCTTTCTCCAGTTCAGCCGCTTCGCGTTTTAGTTCGGTCTCAAATTCCCTAGAGGCATCCTGGAAGCTACGCAGGGTTTTCGCCAGCGATCGACCAATCTCTGGCAGCTTTTTCGGGCCAAAAATCAGTAAGGCCACCACAAAAATCAGGATCATTTCTGGTAGGCCAATCCCAAAAATATTCATACTGCGCTCCTCCTATGCTGACGATCGGAACCCGTCACTCAAATAAAACGCGTATCTCAATAAAACTCAATACAGCGCAATATAATTGCGGTGCAATCCAAACCAGTTGCATCACATTCTGTCTGCCCCAAGCTTCTGGATACTGCCCCCCTACTGAATCTAGATTGAGAACAAAAAATCCCGGCAAAACCGGGAAATATTGCTTGCAAGGAAGTTAGGACAAATAAATCCTAATTCAGGTTATCCCTACCACCGAACATCAAAACTTTCGAGGACAATTGATTCGTTGTAGATTTGCAGGATAATCAGCAGGAAGACAAGAAATAGGACCATAAACGTCCCCATTAGGAGGGTGGTGCCCCAACCAGGAGCGACTTTCCCGTACTCGGAGTTAAGGGGTCTTAAAACGTCACCAAGCCAAGTCCGCTGTGCCATGATTAATCCGTTGTTTGTTCTAGAGCGATTAACTTTCTGTAATCTATCATAGGATCGGTACACCCTTTACGTCCGATTCACCCCCTAATTCTATGGAACCTGCACTGACCCTTGGCATCTCGATCGGTATTCTCCTGCTGGCGGTTACGGGCTATGCCATTTACACCGCCTTTGGCCCCCCGTCGAAGGATCTGCGGGACCCCTATGAGGAACATGAGGATTAAAGGCGCGATCGTCTGGGCGTAGGGGCAGGTTGCACCAGGGTCTTTCAGGCCCAATGACCATTCCGATAAACCTGCCCCCTGAAAACCAGGCAGGTCCACACGTTTGCGCCAGAATCTATAATGTGTATCGATAACCTTAACCTTGATAAACCTGCCCCCCAGGGATGGGGCAGCCCAGGACGGGTCTATTGAAATGGTTAGTTTGCGGCCCAGATTTTGGCGCGACCCGCCCCTACGAGTGTGAAATTGGCAATAATAATTTAGAGAACCTCTCGACCGAGGTAGGGCTGGAGGGCTTCGGGGATGCGGACGGTGCGATCCGGTTGTTGGTACAGTTCTAGGATCGCGGCCATTGTCCGTCCGACAGCAAGGCCAGAACCATTGAGGGTGTGGAGGTAGCGGGTACCTTTTTTACCCGGTTCCTTGAAGCGGATATTACCGCGTCGGGCCTGGAAGTCGCCGCAGTTGGAGCAACTGGAGATTTCGCGATATTTGCCAGCGGAAGGAAGCCAAACTTCGAGGTCATAGCATTTGGTGGCGGAGAATCCTAAGTCAGCGGTGCAGAGTTCGATAACGCGATAGGGCAGTTGCAGTGCTTGCAAGATGGCTTCGGCGTTGGCCACGATGCGATCGTGTTCATCTGCCGAAGTATCGGGATGGACGAGTTTGTAGAGTTCAACTTTGCTGAACTGGTGCAGCCGAATGAGGCCACGGGTGTCGCGTCCATAGCTACCGGCTTCGCGGCGGAAACAAGGGGTATAGGCGCAGTGGTAGATGGGTAATTCATCACTGCTGATGATTTCGTCGCGGTAGAGGCTGGTGATCGGGACTTCGGCGGTGGGGGTGAGCCAGAGGTCGTCGCGATCGCACTTAAAACTTTCGTCGGCGAATTTGGGCAGTTGGCCGGAGGCGGTGAGGGTCTGGCTATTAATCAACAGGGGGGGGAGGACTTCGGTGTAGCCTGCTGCGGTTTGGCGATCGAGCATGAAGCTGATCAGGGCACGTTCGAGGGCGGCTCCAGCGCCGATCAAGGTGACAAAGCGGCTCTGGGCAATACGGACGGAGCGTTCAAAGTTGAGGATGCCCAATTGTTCGCCAATTTCCCAGTGGGGCAGGATATCGGTGTCGGGTGGGGGGATATACTCATCGCCCCAACGGCGGACTTCCACGTTGTCATCTTCGCTGGTGCCATGGGGGGTGGTGTCGCTGGGCAGGTTGGGGAAGGTGAGCAGCAGGCTTTCGATTTGGGCCTTGAGTTCTTTTTCGCGGGGTTCGAGGTCACTGAGTTGAGCTTTGATGGCGTTGCCTTCGTCGCGGAGGGCGGGGATAGCGGGATCGTCGCGATCGGCTTTCATTTTTTGGCCGACGAGTTTGCCGATCTCGTTGCTGCGGGTCTGGAGTTGGGTGCGTTGTTGTTCCAGGTCCCGTTGCTGTTGATCCAGGGCGAGGAGGGGTTGCAGGTCGTAGTCGCCCCGGCGCTGAAGCCGTTCTTGTACGAAGGCTGGATTTTCCCGAATCAGTTTGAGATCAAGCACTTTAGGTCTGTCCCACTAGGTCACCCCTTAGGATACCGTTATCATGGACAATCATGGACAGTGGATGATCTAGACCAAGGAGGCTGTGATGGCAACGTTTCAAGTGCAGGTCCCCACGATCGCCTGTGAGCATTGTGTGAACACAATTACATCGGTGATCCAGGCGGCTGATCCGACGGCAGTGGTGGCGGGTGATCCCAGTACCAAACATTTGACGGTGGAAACGATGCTTTCGGAGGTGGATTTACGGGCCGCGATCGTCGCCGCTGGTCACGAATCTGCCTAGAACTTTAAGCGAACTTTGCAGGAGTATAGCTAGACGGCAGAGGGATTAGGGAGGGATCGAGTGCCTAGCAGGGTAGATGTCTAGTCGCCTAGTCGTGTATAATTCGGGTATTATCATGCCACGGTTAGGTGACTATTAGGTAAAAATTTCAGGTGCAAGTTGCGGAGTTATCTATAAAAATTGTTTGAGATGAGGGTAATTTATGAATATAAGGTTGGTGGTAGGCAGAAGTAAACAAAAGAGGCAATTACACAGACTCAACTTCGCCAGATCAATTGAAGGAAAACCTCTTCCTGTCACTTCCCAGGAAGCAAGGGTTATTGTTGCCTTTGATGAAGATGGCATGTCTTTTATGCCTGAGCTATCTGTAGCTGTAAGGCTGAAGCCCAGTGAAATAAATCGTGTAATTGATAATCTCGTGGAGAGAAACTATATAAAAAGAGAAGATTCGCATTTAATGCAGCTCACTCCATCCGGCAAAAATCTAAGGAAAAAGTTACGTTCTGATTCGTTAAGATTAGCAAGACGAGTCAGTTTCGAAAATGATTATTAGCTTTCCTACTATCGCTGCTCTAAGTTGTCACATTGAAAGCTAATCGAGGTGTGTACAAGCATTAGAATTGTGCATATTCAATTTCGTGTGTATTCAATTTGGTAATGTCACCTCACCAGATTAAGCAATCTTGTATAATTGTTTGACTACATGTTTTTTTGATAATCTATCCTGCACAATAGATATCAAAAGGTGCTGAGAGTAGATATTTACATTTGTTGACCTTTCTATGAGCTGGCATTTACTAATTGCTGCTGGGACTGCTGGTCTTGTCACTTTCTTGGATATTGACAGGACTTTCTACATTCCTAACAAGGTCGAGCAGAAATTTCATCTCTACTTTTTGGTAGTAGGGTTTGTTTTTGCAAATGCTTTCCTAGCTGCTGCTTTTTATTTAGCTCTCCAAGGAACTTCTTTCGCAAAAGTACTTCCTGAATGGGCTAGAGCCTTAGTTGTTGGCCTCTCTTATCTCACTCTGGTACGTCAGAAATTTGCGAGTATCTCTGCCGGTGGTGGCGAAGCACCCCTAGGTCTTGAATTTCTGTATAACTCTGCAAGATATTCTGTTTATAAGCGAATTAACCGAATTGCGAAGGCAGCACGTTACCAAGAAGCTATAGATCTAGCTGATCGTAAGAGTTTAGAAGAACTCAAGCAGGATGCAGAACTAAGTATTTCACAGGATGCTTTGCTCACTGAGGAAGAACGTGAAAAGGAGAGAAAATACGTTAATTCCACATACACTGATAAGCAGTCAGATGAGAGAACAAGATCGCTTGTATTAGCTGATTATATCTTATCTCAACAATTTAGGGGATAGAGAAGACGGAACAGAACCTTCCCTACTTTACATTGATCGCCAATTCTGTGAAACTGCCTGTTATACGTGGTTTATGCTCTGCTAAAGGTTATCAATTGCCAGAGTTAGTAACACCTTTTGAACTGAGTGAGACTTGAACCATGAATTCTCCCCAATCACCAAATGCGTCCATCATTGCTGAAATTCATCACATTCGTGAACAGCTCGCTGAACAATATCATAATGACCTCCATGCTTACTCCGAAGCGGCTGAGTCACATTGTCGCGCCCTAGGGTTTGATATTGTAGAAAGCCCCCGTCGTCAGGGCGTGAAGGTAAATCCTAACACCCTCAACCTCAATGCTGAATCTGCCAACAGCTAATATTTTTTCGTAAAATGCGCTCAACACTGTCAGCATTCATTCGCCGTAAGCGGGTCACCAACGACTCCCTTATGAATAACTGCCGTCGTATTTTACATATTCGACTTCGACCAATCTCGTTAAACCTGCCCTTGCCCCTCAGGACAGCATACCCGTGAGCAGGGCCATATAACTGCTCTGCCCACCCTGGACTTGCCGCACCTACGCTAAACACACCTGCTGCGTAGCTCCCTCCGATCGCACAACCGCCCGATCGGGTGACACCTTCGGGGGACTCCCCTCACTAGGCAGACTGGTTAAGCTAGATCCCAATCTGGCATTCCATTGCATCTACGCTGTTCAGGAGGCAGAGCATGCAAGCCGTGACGACACCGCCCCTCTCCCGCAGCCAATTTCAGACCGTCATTCAGCAGATTTTACGCACGGGCAAGATCACGCAAGAAGCCAAGCAGCAATTACTTGCTGCCAGCCGCTGGGAAACTCCCCTCACTGTGGAAGAATTGGCCGCAGTTCAGGCCGTGGCCACCCGACTCCAGATGGGCTTTGTACGCGTGGTGGACTAAAGCTCGATCATTTCTCTCACTTCGGTAATGCCTTGCTCGGCATCCACAAACTCCTGCACCCGTGCCCGGTACTCCCGTAGGATTTCATCTACCCAATGGCGATCGGCACTGTTCGCAAATAGGTGTACCAGCGGTTCCCCCGCATCCGGCAAAACCAGAATCCAGCTATCGCGGTTGGGACTAAAAATCTTAACCCCATCAATTAGTTCAATATCAGCAGCGGGATGGGTTTCCACCAGATAGCGCATGAGTGATCCCTTCGCCGTCCAGGGACAACGCACGGTGTAACTCTTATGGTAAACATTGGGCAGATCCGCCCGCATTTGGCCGAGGGCACGGGCGGCCCCACCCATCCCATGCTGCTCCTGTAGCGACAGCATTTCCACCAATTTCGCGACGCAAAACATGGCATCAAAGCCGGGATGCAATTGCGGGAAGATAAAGCCCATCTCACCACTGCCCCCCAGGACGACATTGGGATTGGTCTGGCAAGCTTCCATCAAAGCGGTGGGGTTAGCTTTGGTCCGAATAACATTGCCACCGTGGCGATAGGCAATCTGCTCGATCGCGCTTGATGTATGAACCGGTACGACTACCGTTCCCCGTGGATGCTGGGTTAGGACCATATTTACCATCAGGGCGGTCAGGGTTTCGCCGCGAATGGCGATGCCCATCTCGTCCACGAGCACCAACTGTTCGCCGTTGGCCGCCATCTGGACGCCAAAGCTCGCCTTCAGTGCCTCGACCACATGGCCCAACTGATTGAGCAGAGCCTCTCGTTCCGTGTGAGTCGGCCCCGTTTGGTGCAGACTGGCGTTAAGGACTACGGCATCACAGCCAAATTTTGCCAAGAGTTGGGGTAAGACGGCCCCAGAGACGGCATAGGCGTAGTCAATCACAATCTTCGATCGCCCCCGCTGAATCGCCTCGACATCGAGATTTCGTTCAAACCCTTGGCTGTAAAGGTCAATGACTTGGGTCGGATAAACCATTGTGCCAATTTCATGGATTTGGGCACGGCGCATATCTTCTTTAAAGTAGGCTCCCTCGATCTTCTTTTCTTTGGCTTTGGTGATGTTAATTCCCTTATGGTCAAAAAACTCAATCAGAATATGATCCGGGCGATCGGGGTGAATGCGCACATGAATGCCCCCCACAGCGGCCAGGGTGGGCACGACCGATCGCGCCAGGGGCAAGGCCGTCGCTTGGAGGTTATGGATATGCACCCCCACCGACATGAGGCCCCCAATCAGCGATCGCGATACCATCCGGGAAATACTGCGCTGGTCCCGTGATACGGTCACATGGGCACCCTGACGCAGCGTAGACCCATAGGCTGCCCCCAACTTGACGGCAAATTCTGGGGTAATGTCGATATTCGCCAAGCCACTGACCCCCCGTTGACCAAAGAGGTTGCGGCGGGCGGTACTGCCCCAAATCAGGTTGAGGTTGACGATCGCGCCAGAGTCAATGCGCTTACTGGGCCATACCCGCACCATCGGACTGATCTGGGCTTCCTCGCCGATCGACGACAACGCCCCCACCACCGCCCCTTCTAGCACCTGGGCACGGCGATCGACCCGTGTCCCCCTCGCAATCACACAGGCCCGCAGATTGGCCTCTTCCCCAATGACACAGCCACTCCAGATCACGGGACGCTTGAGGGTGGCATCAGCATGAACGGTGACGTTATCCCCGATGACAGTCCCCGCTTCAATATGAACCCGTGCGCCAATCCGACAATTACTACCAATCAAGACGGGCGTTTCAATTTGGGCGAGGGGATCGATCACCGTATTTTGGCCCACCCAAAGTCCCGGCGATCGCTCATAGTAGGCAAGGGTTAGGTGCGCCCGCCCGTGTAGAGCATCAAACTGGGCTTGGCGATAGGCTTCCAGGTGGCCCACATCACACCAATAACCATTGGCAATATAGCCATACATGGGTTCCCCCTTCGCCAACATGAGTGGAAACAGGTCCTTAGAGAAATCGCATTCCTGGTGCGAAGGCAAATATTGGAGAATCTCTGGCTCCAGAATGTAAATGCCCGTATTCACAGTATCGGAGAAGACCTCACTGGCCGACGGCTTTTCCAGAAACCGTTGAATCTGCCCCGTTTTCTGGTCAGTAATGACGGCCCCAAATTCCAGGGGATTGGAGACGCGGGTCAACACCAGGGTCGCCCGCGATCGGTGCTGGCGATGAAATGCGATCGCCGCCTGCAAGTCAAAATCTGTAATACAATCCCCGCTAATCACCAGAAACGTATCGTCCAGCAACTCCGCGATATTCTTCACACACCCTGCTGTTCCCAGGGGTTGATCTTCCTCCACCGCGTAGGTAATACGAACGCCAAACTCACTACCATCCTGGAAATAATCCTGGAGGGCATCGGGCAGGTAATGAAGGGTAGCAATAATTTCGGTGATGTGGTGGCGCTTGAGCAGGTTAATGATATGCTCGGCGATCGGGCGATTCAGGATCGGCACCATCGGCTTAGGCAAATCACAGGTTAAGGGCCGCAACCGGGTACCTGAACCACCGGCCATGAGTACTGCTCGCATAGCACCTCCTTCCTCCTTCGCAGTGACCGTGCCACTTTCCTTCACCATAACCGCATTCTGGCTGGAGCCGTAGGGAAGGAAGCACTAACTTCATTCTGAGCTAAAAGTCAACCTGCGATCGGAGTCTAAAGATACGCCCACGATTGGAAGATCGCTCCATGCGGTAACCACCAAGACATCAAGACACTCAGAAAACACAAAGGGCTTGGTACACCTTCATATCCTTCGTGCTGTCGGGGTTCAAAGCCAAGCTGGATCTAACCAGGCAAGTACCTTAACGATCGCTATCTTTGGCGCATCACCCGGCGCATCTGGCGCATATTATTGGGCAGATCCATTTGCATCGCTTGCTGGATGAAGAGGCTAGGCACGGGGATGGTCGGTGTTGCTTGAACCCGATAGGCCAGGATTGTGCCCTGTTGATAGGGGTGCAACGACAGATCCGCCGCAAAATCGCGGAAACTGCCCCGCTCTAGCCGAAAACTAAGGCTATCTCCAGTTTCCTGGCGTTCGATTACTTCCAAAAACACTTCCACCTGAATGTTTAAGAGAAAGAAGGATTTTTGGGCTGTCTGATAAAGTCGCTTCCGGGCCAAACCTGCTGCCACTGCGCCCAACACTTCACTACGGGTGACATCGGGAAAGTAATGGGTCCAGCGGGAATAGTTGGTAATGTGGTGCCAGACTTGGGCGCGATCGAGGGGAATATAGGCCCAGGCGGTCACAGCTCCTCCCCAATCGGAGTAGGCGTGGGGTTGGGTAATAATATCACCTCGCATCAAACGATCTAGGTGATGAGCATCAAGGTTGGGGCGGGATTCCTCTGGGGTTGCACCAACCCCAGCCTTAGCGGTACTACTGGTTAATAGGGTTGCGACCATGCTTGTCCACACTTGTGTTATTGGACGGGACCTCGCAAGAAACCGACGCAGTTTAAGCAGTCAAGGTTAAGTTGTCAATTCGAGGTGTGTGTCTCACTCCCTATAAAGGTACCCGTCCCTTCCTGGAGAAGCAACATTTTTACCAAAATCTCATCCCAATTCCCAGTATGGCTCCTGCCATTTGAACAAGGGGTAGCCATTGTCGGTGCCTAGTAGTTCGAAAGGTAAAATTCTGCAACGCCTGTAGTGCTAGCTTTAGCCTGCAACGACTAAAGTCGTGACTACCAACGTTGTAAAACTTGATGTTTACTGTATTGGTCAAGATCGAGGCCCTGTCTTTACTGTCCTTGAATGGTTAAGACCGAGCAGGGGGCATGGTGTAACACGTAGTTACTGACACTCCCCATCAGCATTTCGCTTAACCCCGATCGCCCCCGTCGCCCGATGATAATCAGATCAGCACGCCAGCTTTGGGCAATCTTGCAGATTAATTGACCGGGATCGCCGACATTTTGGCTGAACTCGGTCGGGATTCCCAGGGCAGCGGCCCTTTCCGTTTGGGTCCGCAAGTACTCCAGACCAGTTTGCTCGATCGTTTGCCATTGATCCATATAGCTCTTCAGAGCTTCCGTGTGGGCGGCGGAATAGATGCTATCGGGTTCTGGATAGACGGGGGGGGGATAATCTTCGCCAAAGGGCGGGAGAACATGCAGCAGCATCAGTGTGGCGTTGCTGAGTTTGGCCAATTCCAGCGCTTGTTCAAAAATAAGCTGACTGGCAGCGGAATTATCTAAACCAATGAGGATTTTCTTAAACATTGTCAGAGACCACTCATAGAGACTTGCTTCTCCGGCGAAGACGCGGTGCGAACGTTAGCCGACAGGACTGCTGACCTTGCTAATACAGCCAGTTGACCCTACTCTAAGCCAAAGCGGCAAGGCTACCCGGAAATTTATTAAAATTATCAGAAACGAATGACTGGGTATGTCCCTAATGGCCTGTCAAGAATGACCTGTTAAAGTTTGGACCTAGTACAATTGGCTATTCGCGAGGGATCGGGATGCTGAACGAGGGACTAAAGAAATCGCTATGAATGAGACGCCGGCATCGAATGCGCAATTTCTGACGATCGAAGAGGCGACACAGGTTGATGCGGCTCTGCTCTCGTCCCATGAGAAGTTTCTGGCCCGTCTGACAATTTCGTCGCTGCGGCTGCTGATCCAAATTGCCCAGGATGAACAGGTCGCGATCGCCGACCTCACCCCCCAGCAGATCATTCACTGGTTCGAGCGCGATGGCCAAATCCGCCGTGAGCAGGGACAGGAAGCCGCTTTCCTGAAATGGTAGGACCTGGACCTAGATAGGTTCAGGATGGCAGTGGGCCAAGCGGAACGATCGACGGCTGGACAAATTAGGGGCAACCTAAGCCTGCACTAGATTTTAAGCCTGCGCTGGATTTAAATCCAGCGATCGTGGGCTGGGCCTCTGGCCTGTTGCGGGCGGAGACGCGCTGGGTTAGGCCATCATCATCCTGGCCAGCGATCGTGGGCTGGGCCTCTAGCCTGTTGCGGGGGCTGGGCTTTTGTCTGTGTATCCAAGTGGCAGACGGGACGCCCACCCCACAACTCCACCGCTAGGGGTCTGTCGTGCCTAAAATCGGAAATTGTAGGTTGGTGTCGAGTCGGCGAGACCCAACACATTCCTCCCCCAACAGAACGCTTGGAACTGTTGGGTCGCAATGCATTTGAGCCAACCTACAAAATTAAGCTTGATAGGACCCCTAGGGGGATGGAGACTCACATTCGCAGACAATCCCATCCAGGAAATTACGCACCGCTGCTAGGGGCACTTCCGCCTTTTCACCCACACGGGCGACAAAGCTACTGATCTCCCGTGCGGTTCGGGCCATCTGTACCCCGTCCACCATCAAATCTTGGGTGGGGTAGTTTTGGAAAAACCGCAGCAGACTAACGCTGTTTGTGTCCACTGCCGAGAGGACAAGGGCCGATCGCAGGGCTTGGATATTGTCCACCCGTGCCGGGGTATGGAAAATGTAGCCCATTTGGAAGAGCAGGTATTCGCCGGGAACCGAGTTCAGTGCCCGATCCAAAAACAACAGGCTAGCGCCGACCTCATGGGTGAGTACCCGTTGCGCGGATTCCGGCGAAACACCGGCTACTCCGAGTAAAAAACGCAGCCCGCCCGTAGCTTGCCCCGTTTCCGCTAGGGCCTCTAGCTCCTGAATCGTGACGGCTTGCCGGATGGGGCCATAGGTAAACACAATGCGCTCGGCGGCGATCGCCGCCGAGCCAGGAGCCAGGACACTCGCACCTGTCCCCAGTAAGCCCGCCGCTAGCGTGGACCATAGCCAGCGGGAAGCGGTTAACCCCCGGGTTGATGCCAAAAAATCTCGTAAAAACATGGTGTTCCCGTGCAAAGGCGTTATGGCTGACTGTGTTCAAGGGGGGGGACCGCTAGCGCAGCAGAAGCGGTTGTGGGTGCCTGGGCTGTCTGCAATGGCACAATCTCCCCCGCCGGATTCATACACACACTGGGTTTACCCATTTCAGCCTGCGCCACGAGAAGGCCCGATTGCGGCAGCACGGACGAGCTTTCCTGGGGACACTCGCAAATGAGATCCTGTAAAAAGCTTTTAACGGCTTCTAATGCCGGTTCAACACGATTGACGAAACCACTAATGCGGTTGTAAATCGGGTCTAGCCCATTGAGGTCAACCGTTACGGTCGATTCCGGATAGTTTTCTAATAATTCGAGGATGGATAGGCGATTATCATTGGTAATGGTTTCCCGCAAAGCGGTGCGTAAGGACTCCAGTTGGGTGCGGTGATCGGAGCCAGCGATTAGGCGATCAAGTTGCAGGATCACAAACTGCCCCGTGGAGGTTTCTAAAAACCGCTCCGCCCGGGTACCCAGCGTAATCTGATCCCCCAGCAAAGTCCGCACGGCGTTGGCCCGCTGTCCGGTGGCTTGGAAAAAATCTAAGAGTTGTTGGGGCGCAGTACTGCCCCGCACGAAGCTTCTCAGTTCGCCGATCGAAACCGTGGTGTCGCGATCTCGAAACTGGAGCCGCACCTGATCGATCGCTTCCGCACTCGTTGTTAGACAAAAAAGACTGGCACCCACACCAAGGAAAAAGGCTGGGAAGGGGAATGAGCGTGTTAACGGCCTCTTCACAGGCATAACTCCAAAAACACCTAACCTAACATTACAGGAGTTGGCCAGCGGTACAAGGGATCGCAATCTTAAGATACACGGCAAAACCGGCGGCGGCGATCGGACTCTGGCTCTTGCCAGGAATAGGCAAAATGGCTCACCGTCTCAATCTGGGGCACGCTCCGTTGGAGGGCCTGCATTTGCACCTCTAGGCTCGGTCGGTTCCCCTGGGATTCACCCCAACGCCCCGCAAGGGCCGGACGGACACTGGCTCCTGTGGTCAGGCTGAGAACTCGGCGGACCTCCTCAACGATACAACTGCCACTGCCGCATACCGAGTAGGACATGGGGTGCCATTCCAGGTGGGCCGGGAACTGATCCCAGGGTTGCAGGCGCGAGTCAAACCCCTGGCCAATGACCTGGTTACCGGTGGGGAAAAAGACGGCCCCGGCGGTAATCCCTTGCTGCTGGGCGACCTGGGCAGCCATTGTTAGGAAATCAACCACCCCTTGGGCCGCATGGGAAACGCTCAGAATCCACAGGTCCCGTTGCAGTTGGGCCTGGTTAGGCGGGGTCAGGGTTTTGGCCTGGGTAGCGTCGCGCCCCTGCCAGAGGGGGGTTGGCTCCTGGGCGAAGCGGGTCCGGGCGGCGGTGATTTCCCCCTCAGTGATATAGCCTTTGCGTAAGAACTGCTGGATGAGTTCCCGCCCCTGGTTATTCTGCCCGCGTTGGATTAGGGCCGACTGGGAGGCTTCGCCATAGACCCAGAGATCCTGCACTTTGGTGGCGATCGAGGCTGCCCCAGTCCCACGGGGATAGCGAATATAGTCAAACAAAATCCCATCGGGCCGCCGCCGCAGAATCGCTTGCAGCATTTGGGTGTAGTCTTGGCGGGCTTGGGGATGGTAGGGATCGACAAATGCCTGATCGGTATTATCCGGCAGTTGCAGGCTGACTTGACCCTGACCATTGCGGGCCAGGACCCGCTGGCGATCGGGCCGTTGGCCGTAGGAATAGCCAAAGTTCATCGTGAAGACCCAGGCATAGACCTTCAGGCCCCGTTGTCGCCCCTTGTGAATTGCCTGGGCCAATAAATCCACATCGCCTTGCTGGGGATTACGGATCACCGAGGGCCAAGCGGTGCGATTCTCATTCAGCGGGAGGAGAACCTGGCCATCGTAGAAGGCTTCCACATAGACCTGGTTATAGCCCTTGTTGACCACCTCATCCAGCAGGGCCTCCAATTGCCCCGGTTGGGTATCACAGGCATAGAGCCGCAGCCACAGGGCTTGATTTTTCGGCCAAGTGCGATCGCGGCACTGCTGTAACTGATTGGCCTGTTGCCGTACGATCTCCTCATAGCGCTTCTCGGCATCCCGCCCCCCTTTAATCGCAGCCTGCCGCAACCGCTCTTTTTCCGCAATATTGGCACTGGGCAACACACAGGTCGCCCCGCCCCGCGCTTGGGCACTCAGAAGGAACCCCGGACCAACTAGGCTAGCGATGACCAAGAGACTGGCGAAATACGATTGCCATCCAGGGGCAGGGGATGATGCTGGGGGTGGGTGGGCCATTGTCTACGACGTTCTCCCTAATGGGGCAGAGGGCAGCGAGACTGGATGAAATTGCGCCCTCATACTAACGGCTATTCAGAATAACGGCGATGGCGGGGTAACAGCGAGGGTGGGGTAACAGCGATTCAGAGATCTGCCAGGGGCAGGCAGGATGTCCGGGGCAGGCAGGATGTCCGGGGCAGGCAGGATGTCCGGGGCAGGCAGGATGTCCGGGGCAGGCAGGATGCCTACCCCACAAGATTTGGCTGATGTCTCTTGTGGGATAGCTGTCTCGGCTGTTACGTCTAACGCGGCTGTCACGTCTAATGCGGCTGTTTCCGGGGCAGGCAGGATGCCTACCCCACAAGACTTTGAGGCTACAGGCTAGCCTACCTGTTGCAAGATTTCATCGTCTACGGAGAAATCGATCGTGGCCTGATCCCGTGCCGATGCCAGGTAGTCATTCTGAAACGAATGGCGGAGACCAGAGATCAGATCGAATTGGGGATGCCAGTTCAGATCCGTCATTGCCTTTTGGACAGAGGCAAAAAAATGTTGAACGCGCATGGGGAAGGCTTTCCGTTTGCCAAAATTAAACTGTTTGGGATCGTAATGGACCAACCGTAAATCTTCGATGGACTTACCCGCCGCGATCGCGCAGGCACGGGCCAAACCATCAAAGGTGACATAGCGATCGCCGGAAACGTTATACACCTGCCCAATCGCCTTGGGGTTCCCTAACACGGCCACCATTGCCTGGGCGAGGTCATAACAGTGGCCCCATTGGGTGAAGTGCTGGCCGTTGCCGGGGATGGGGATGGGCCGATCGCGGACAATACGATCGAAAAACCAGGCTTCCAAGTCGTTATAGTTTTGGGGACCATAGATATAGGTCGGGCGGATGGCGGTAAAGGGGAGTCCCTGGGCCTGGAGGTATGTCTCCGTCTCGTGTTTACCCTTGTGGCGACTGTTGGGATCGATCGCGTCGCCCTCCACATGGGGCATTTGGTCCGAAGCTAAATAAACCCCTGCCGAACTCATGTAAACGAAATGCTGGACCTTGCCGTGGAAGAGAGCGGCTAAGGGCTGGGTATCGCTGAGTTCCCGGCCATTGTTATCGTAAATCGCATCAAAGTGTTCCTTGGCTAATACGGCCTGAAGTTGGGCGGTATCGGTGCGATCGCCCTGGATTTGCCGCAGCCCCGCCACCGGGGCCGGACGATTCCCCCGATTAAACAGCACGACCTCATGCCCGTGCTCAACCAATAACTTGCTCAGATAGACCCCAATAAAGCGGGTCCCCCCCATGATTAAAATCCGCATGATCTTGACCGTTATCTAACCTGTATGCGTGCTTTCAATACCAGTATGGACATCGTTCGGTATGGAGAGCGTTCCTGCCTGCAACAACGTGAGGCACCGAAACCTGCGCCATTCCCTATTATCGGCACGGGAGTGTCCCTGGCAGTAAACCCGATTGCACAGCGTCCCCAAAGGGGAATCGCGAAACCGACTGGCTAGGGTCGGAAAAACAGAAACCCAGCGATCTGTCTTTTAGCCGCTGGTGGGGGTGTCTACACCCGATGGGTTATTGGCAAGTTGGGGACAAACCAGTATTCTTCTTAAGGTTGCTTAATATCAGCAGCGTTAGCGCTAACCCTCCTGAAGTGGGGCCGCCGATCATGATGAATACTGGTGTTTTGGGCCAGGTGTGTCCCTAGGGTGAGTTTGTGGCACCAATGGCGCACAGATGACGTGGAATGAAGTGGGAGCCTTATGCAAACGTTTCAGTTACTAACAGTGGGTGTGGGGACGGCCATTACGCTGGGGATGTCCTCCTCAGCCGTCTGGGGTAAGCCGCAGGCGATCGCGCCAGAGGTAGCCCCCCAGTTCCAGGCATTGGATATACGGTCTGTTCGCATTGGGTCTCCGTCCCCTACCGCCCCCGGCACCTTGGGGTCTGTTCAATTCCTAACCGCCGCGCAACCAGCCCCGGCGAATGCTTTCACGACCCTGATGACGCCCCTCCTACTCAATCAGGTGCTACCAACCCTAGGGACAGCATCAGCCCCCCCGTTTCAGATCTTTCCCTCCCTGTTCGCTGCATCTGTGCCTAGGGCTCCCCTGAGTCTGGTCGCGATCGCGGATAAAGTCACTTTGCCTACCGTTGACGCTGAAAGCACTGAAAGTGCTGCAAGTGTTTTTGACGCTGAAAGTATTACTGATAGCCGTCCTGAAGGGGGTATTGACGCTGAAGCCGTCGGATCTGAAGAAGTTGATGCTGAGGCCAGTGCCGCTAAGGGTGAACCTGGGATAATTGCAGCCAACAGCAGGGCTGAAGCAGAACTGGAAGCTACTGAACCGGGAGCCGTCTTGGCAAATGCTGAAGACGCAGAGCAGACCGCAAATGCAGAGGGGACGGCTCCAGAGGCGAACCCTGAAGTTGAAGCGGATAGAGATACCGATGTAGTCGATGCCAATATCAATGCCGATGCCGATGCCGATGCTAATGCTGACACGGATGATGTAGTAGTCGATGCCAATATCAATGCTGAGGCTCATGCTGATGCCGATATCGACGCTGACACAGATGATGTAGTAGTCGATGCCGATATCGATGCTGATGCCGACACGGATACGGACACGGAATTAGAAGCTGCTCAATCGCCTGAATCTGTCGCGATCGCTGGAGCTACCTCCCCCCTTACCCCCCAAACGACTGCCCAGGTTACCCCAGCCAATACCCCTGTGGAAGTTAGCGCCGATGTGGAGGTTGACACCGAGGTAGAAACTAATGACGGGGTGGAGGTTGACACCGAGGCAGAGGCTAATGATGATGCGGAAGTTGACACTGGGGCCGATACCCCTGATCTAGAGGCCACCACTTCGCTCCCCCTGACTGCGGCTACCCCCACCCCGCAAGCAGAATTGCCGGAGGCCCGTGAACTGCAAGACACGCAAGCGGGCGATCGCGCGGAGGTCATCACCCCCAAAGCCGTGTCTGTCAACGATCCCTATGCCAATACCGAGGGACCCATCCCTGAACTCAACCCCAATCCAGATTTGCTCTACCTACCCGATAAACCGGAGGAGGTGCAAATTCAGCTTACCCAACCGATTAATCTACGACAGGCCGTTGAGCAGGCCCTCAGTAATAATCTGCCCCTCCAAGACGCTCGCCTTCGCCGCGATCGCAGCCTCGCCCAATTACGTGAAGCCCAAGCGGCATGGCATCCCACCGTCAGCCTCCAAAGTGTCCTGCAACGGGTGGACTCCTCCAGCGCTGAGCGAACCAACCGTATCCGAGCGCGTAATGCCAATCCCTTAAACAACCTCTTGGGGACTGCCGACACCGTAACTCGCGCTTTTACTGGGCGGATTGGGATTGATTGGGCCATATTTACCTCCGGGCGGCGGATGGCAAATATTCGTGCCGCACGGCAACAGGTACGAATCAGCGAACTGGAGGTCAAACGGCAAACCGACGTCATCATTCTGGATGTCAGTAATAGTTATTTTGACCTCCAGGAAGCCGATGCCCAAGTGCGTATTGCCGAGGCTGCTGTCAACAGTGCCCAACAAAGTCTACGGGATGCCCAACTGCAATTTGATGCGGGGGTGGGCACCCGCTTCGATGTCCTGCGGGCCGATGTGCAATTGGCCAACGAAAAACAAAATCTGACGAATCGTCTGGCCCAGCAACAGGTGGCTCGTCGTCAACTCTCCCAGCAGTTAAACGTGCCCCAAACCGCCAACCTCGTGGCCAGTAGCCGTGTGGAAGTGGCAGGCACTTGGCGAATCCCCCTTGAGGAAACGATTATCCAGGCGTATGAAAACCGCCCTGGCCTAGAGCAGCGCTTAGCAGAACGCGAATTGCGCCGCCAGCAGCGCCGCGCTGAATTAGCCGCAACCCTACCCCAGATCGGTGCCTTTGCTGACTATGATGTCCTCAAAAATCTGGATGATGGTATTGGGCTGACTGACGGGAATACGGTTGGGGTGCGGCTAGACTGGCGGCTGTATGATGGCGGAGCCGCCCGTGCTAGGGCCAGACAGCGATCGATCGAGGCCGAAATCGCCGAAGTGGGCTTTTCCGACATCCGGAACCAAATTCGTTTTGAGGTAGAGCGGGCCTATTCTAGCTTGCTGTCCAACTTTGAGAATATTGATACAGCCAGACTTGCGGTTGATCAGGCGGAAGAAGCCTTACGCCTCGCCCGTTTGCGGTTCCAAGCGGGGGTGGGTACGCAAACGGAAGTGATTGATGCCGAAACCGATTTGACCAACGCACGCGGCAACCTCCTGCAAGCCGTCATTAACTACAACCGCTCCCTGGCGACCCTGGAACGGGCGGTTAGTTTGCCGATCGCCGAGTCACAAAGCATCAATGAGGGCAGTGGTACACCCATCATCAATGGGAGTGGGAGTGGTTCATAGCGGCAGCTAAGCGTTCGATCGCCTGATCTGCCGTAATCAGGCGTTTGAGGACCACATTACCAATGGTAGGAGAATTGTGGGCATCATCCTGGTGCTTGGGATCGGGCATTACTTCCACCATCAGGACGGCATCCTCAGCCCGGTATAGCCAGAGGGTTTCCTCATCCTCGCGGATGTAGAGATCGAGCCGACGAATCTCTGGTGGGCGTCGCCATGCGGCCTCATTCCACAGGCCCCCAAATTCCCACACGCGACCCAAAATCCAACCTTCGGAGAGGAAAAAATATTTCACAGTGGCAATGCCTGTTGACACGCAATGTTGACACGCAATAAGAAGCAGGATTGAACCAAGTGGCCAGTTCAGCCTTCAGTCGGGCAAATCGTTCGGCTCTCAGTATAGTGCTTTTAGCTAGTGCTTTTAGCCAGGGGAGCGTTGTGGAGTGAGGGGGAGTTTTTGGTCAGCCAATCTCATCGGGATCAATGCCCAGTTCCCGGAGCTTAGCAGCCAACGCGGCACTGCGTTGACGTTCCTGTTCGGCTCGCTGGTGTTCGACTGCCGCCCGTTGACGCTCCTGTTCCGCCTTTTGTTGTTCTTGTATGGCCGACTCTTCCGGCGTGGCAACTAACTCGCCAGCCGGGCTAAAAAACCTCAGTTGGTCCTGGTACACCCCCAGGTATAGCCCTAACTGCTCACTCCAGAGCCACCCTTGATCCGTCGGTACGATCGCGGCATAGACCCCATTGACCAGATGAAATCCGGCAAACTCCAAACTATGGGGATCAAACCAAAAGTAATCCGGCGTGCGGAAAATATCTTGATAGATTCGCTTTTTCAGGCCCCGGTCCTTATTCGCCGTTGAGTAGGACAGGAGTTCCACAATGACATGGGGGT
>JBBILC010000004.1:0-79979 GCA_037445115.1 Coleofasciculaceae cyanobacterium bin_20 | reverse complement strand
GGATTAGTGTGTCTATTTTTAGAAAATAAAATCTTAAGATTCAACACTTCTGCTACCCAAGCTTCTCCTGGAAAATAGTAATTATCATACCCTTCGAGAATTGACTGAACAAGTGCAGTTTGTGGTGGTGCAAAATCACTTCAGCCATTACCCAGGCGAGTATTATCGTGCTCGACGAGATGTTTTGGGTAAGCAGCCAGGAGACGATGTTGCTCTGGTTAAAGAAGGACTCCTGAATCTACAAGGAATTAATGTTCTACGTTTTAGCGCCCCCCTTTTAGCTCAGGAAATGAACTCCAGAGAATTTGCAGAGCACCTGACCCTTGCCTTTTTTGATCAACGTCCTATCTTTTCTGAAGATGTGGCTGCCTATAACTGGATGATGCAACAGCAAAATCGGCCCCAGGTTGATTATCAATCTTTGTGGGATCAGGAAACAGTTTGGGCAGTCTTAGCGCGATCGCGGTACGACGCATACATGAATCGAATGCACCAGCTTGCTCACAGTGGCTTAGCTAGTGCTGCTGCGCAAATGCGTTATGGATTACTGACAAGTTTATTTGATTATCTCAACCTGAGTCAGAACATGAAATGTCAGCGTGAGTTTTTAATCACTGCAAGTTCCTCAACTTTAGCCAGGTATGTTGCTTAGGGGACTGTCCTTCAATACTTCCCTTAAGTCAGCTTCAACTTGTATTTAGTTTCTAGTAGGTGGTGGAGATGCACATACCGCAAGACGAACGACTTCTGGGACTTCCTAAAGGTGTTTCGGATGCCGTCGGAGCCTCGAGTCGCATTCTATTGAGCCGGAAAGCACGTCAACAACTGGTTGGGCAGTATTGCCATTCGCTCTATCGGTGGTACACAAGCCTATCCCAAAAAGTTCGTAACTGGAACCCTGACCGCAGCTTTGATTGGCAGCGATTGCGGCAGGATCATGATGGTTGGCTGCTGGATATTATCGAAGGATTCTATGCCGTCGAACAGTATGTTCCAGATTACACGGCTGAACTGACCCAGTTGGCGCGATCGAATTACGGGCGATCCCACTTCCAACTCCGTTGGGGGGCCGAAGAGGAAAAGCATTCAGACTTGTGGCGGAATGTGCTGCTCTTCAGTCGAGCGCGGACTCCCGAACAATTAGAACAATACACTTGTGAACTCCGGGCAAATGCCTGGAAAGCACCCTTTGATACCCCAATGGAAATGCTTTTATATACCTTATTCCAGGAACGGGCAACACAGTTGATCTATCTCAAGACAGCCTCTCTAGTGCGCCAGGGAAGCACCAACAAGGCCGGATGCAGCACTCCTGATCTCGTACTTGCCAGAGCCATCTCTACGATTGCGGTCGATGAAGCCGCCCATTACGGATTCTTCCTGGCCCTATCCCGTGTTCATTTGTACTACTTTCCTGAGGAGTCATTGCAAGCTCTGGTCACCGTTCTCCGTAACTTTGTGATGCCAGCAGCGAGCCTTGTACCGAACTATGACGCATTTATTAAAGTCCTCTATAAATCACACCTCTTTAGCCCTGGCATTTATGGTCGCGAGGTAGCGAAACCAGCCCTTTCTGCCTTAGGCATTGAGTCCATAAAAGAAGTGGAGCGTGGGTTATTACAGACAAAACTTACCCCTAGTTTGGATGGTGGTGATCGTCCCCAGCCATTGATGGGGTATAACGTTTCAGTATTGGAATCTGTCGTTCGCCGTCTTTTCGATCGTGTCAATCGGTATGAGTCAGAAATCGGACTAACCTGTATTCAACCCACAGTCTTTACAGCAATTCAATAGCGATCCATAACATCTCAGAGGGTATTTGAAAAGTCCAGAAACCAGCCGTTTTGGCGACTGAAGTCGCCACTACAAACGCAAAGCAACACTTAGAACAGCCAAACGTCGAGGTTCGTAGTCGCGGTTTTAACCGCGATCCCCCTTTTAAAACATCCTCTCAAAGTTAATGACAGCCGCGTCGTCCCCGATCGCCACACCATGACCCAGTGGCTAATCTAGCCAGTCCTCCCTGGGCTAGGGTTCGTGAATACTCTGGGCACCCCAGACATCCTGGGGCAGAAAGGTGCGATCGCTGGGTAGGGGCGCAACGGGCTGGGTCAACAAAAAAGTCCCCGCTTCAATCCATTGTTTGAGTACCCCGGCAATTTGGCGCGAGAGGTAAATACTGGTCAGGGGGGCCGTGCGCACCCGCTTGCCCTCGATCGTGATCCAGCCGGATTTCAGTTGGGCATAGCTCACCAGCCCAAAGGTAGGCCGCACGCGGCGGGGGATGGCAAAGTCCACGATCGGGGCCACCAAATCCGCGTCCCGAACCGTACACCGGGCCACCACGTCTTCATTCAATACGGGCAAGGGAATCCCAATCCCCAACATCAGCGAGGGACCATAGCCCTTGAAGTAACAGCCCCGCACCCAGGCCGGGTCCATTTGTTTCGCATCGCCGATCGTGGCCAGAGTCGCCGCAGGTCCGATCGGGGTCTGGTTGGGCAGGCGTTTTTGCAAAGGAAAATGTTGGGTACCCTCCCAGGCCACATAGCCAAACCCCCCCCCCAGGAAGATCCGACTGCCGATCCCAAGCAATTGCAATTCCGGATCATTAAACAGGGGGGCCAGTTCGCCAGCATTGGAATAGACCGCATTGCCCAGGTTGGGTTGCAGCGGCCCCAAGTAGGTCGCCAATGGGCGATCGCCCCCATTCACCCCCACAATAAAATTCTGGTAGAGATTGCGCGGGTTAAATAAATAAAACTGGTTAATCGTCTCACGGGTAATCGTCGTTTCAAAGGAAGCCCTGGGATAACAATCGGTCACCTGCCCGATCGCCCGCAATGCGATCGGTTTACCGGCAATCAGATCCGCAATCACATGGCCGCCGCCCCGGGTACGTTGTGGCAAGGGCGAGCCATCCTCCCGATCGATCGCCTCCTGACTGGCCACCTCCTGTGCCGCCTGGGTGGCCCCCAGATAGAGATCCACCGCCCCAAAACCTGAATAGGCCAGGACCCCATCTAGCCAACACTGATGAATCTTAATGGGGGGGTCCGTATGGCCCAGATTCAAGATCGCCCCGGAGGACTCCGCCGGTTCAAAGCTGCCTGTGGTGATCACATCCACCTGCTGCGCCGCTGCGGTAACCCCAATCTCAGCCACCCGCGCCTTGAGTTCCTCAACTGTCCATACCACCGCCTGCTGTTGACGGATTTTTTGGTTAATTTCGGCCAGCGTGCGCACGCCCCTTATCCCCGCTCTTGATGTTCCCACACTCTAGTCAGACCCCTGTGATCGGGCGGATGGGTCAAAGAAGTCAAGCGGTTGCAGGAGACTATTGGAGGTTGGGGCAAACAGCCCCGTCGCCAATGCCAACACCAAAATACTGCTCATCATTACCCACCACAGGGGGCGTCGCTGAAACCCCACATCCCGCCACATCCGGGCGAGGGGATGGCTTTGGCGGCGCAACATCTGGTCGATCGCCCGTTGGGAAGCTTGAAAGGGATCGCGCACAAAATGCCCACTTTGGCTAATCACCAGTCGTTCTTGGCACTGTTGACAAATAAACAAGCCGCTCAAGATCTGACCCGACAGTTCGGCCCGGATACGATGGCAGACCGGGCAGGTGGCAGAGTGGCTATCGAAAGCGTGAGCAGTCATGAGTCGTTTCCGAGTTTTCAACAGATTTGACGCGTTTTAACGTTGAATCCCTAATTTAATCCCCAATTCGATATCGCCTGGCCGACCCATGTGTTGGAGGTCGTACGGCCCCCTGCTATTTCAACATGCTGCCTCAACAGACGCCCATGCCATTAGGGTGTACCCCCATGTTCCGGGAAGATTAACCCCATTGGCATCAGGTCCATCATGAGTCCCCTATATACTCAGGGGCACAGGGTTAGTGCTGGGGTCGGTAATTAACTTAGTTAACATGGAGATTTACACACAAGCAAATACATAATTTGGCGTAGACATTAAGGCGACATAACAGTACTAGGGGGCACTGATGCTACTGCTATCAACTAATGTCATCAGAAATGTCATGAATTGATCATTAAGTTCCAAGACTAACCCTCTTGGGAACTAATCCTGCTGAGAACTAGTCATACTGGGAACCATTCGTGCCGGGAAGCATAAGCAAATTTACTGATTCTTTGTGCATAACTATTTGTAGTCTACCCTGTGATTGGGCTGCTCTGGCTGAGTGTTGTTTTTTTTCATATTTGTCGTAAGTTGGTGGGATATCTGGGATGGGATGGGGACAGGCGGATAGGGGTTGACCGAATCGTGGCCCGATCGTGAACGCGATCGCCGGTTAGCCGTGGACAGCCCATGCTCGCTAGAGTGGGTAGGCGGCGGTGATCCTAACCCAATGCCCCTAGACTAGAAGAAAGTAAGTCCTGGTATTTAGGTTGGCGTCCCCAAAGCAGGGGCACAAGTTATGGGTAGGGGAATGCCTGCCAATTGTCAGAACCTGAGTGCTGTCTGAGCCTACGCGCTGTTTGAGCCAATGAACGAACCGCTTCCAGAAAACCGTAAGTATCGCCTACGGGCATCCTGGCAGGGGGTGCGATCGTTCATCACTCGCCAGCGCGAAGCCATAATGACCCAGGGGCGATCGGGGGATCTCCGCCGCCAAGTTAGCCACCGTGTGAAACAACCGATCGTGATCACAACGGTCATCACCCTGGGCCTTGTCCTGGGGGCACGACAACTGGGCTGGCTGGAGGCGGGGGAAGTAGCGACCTACGACCAAATGGTCCGCCTGCGCCCCGCGCTCCCCCCCGATCCGCGTTTGCTCGTCGTGGGGGTGACGGAAGCGGATATTCAGGCGTATGGCTGGCCGATTCCCGATCAAACTCTGGCCCAACTTTTGGCGACCCTACAGGCCCAACAGGCCCGCCTGATCGGCCTCGATATTCTGCGGGATAATCCCCAGGATGCAGATTTTATTGACCAACTCCAAATCGATAATGTCATGGTCATCACCAGTCTAGGTGACCTGGCCACAACCCAAGTGGCACCGCCCCCCGGCGTTGATCCAGAGCAGATTGGCTTTAATGACGTGGTGGTGGATGGGGACAATGTGGTACGGCGGAATCTCCTATTTGGCACGATCGATGATGACGAACCCATGTATTCCCTGTCCTTCCGGCTAGCCCATGCCTACCTAGCCCAAGCCGGAATCAGGCCATTGCCAGCGGATGAGCGGGGGCACTTCCAATGGGGTCAGGCGTATTTTCGGCCCTTGCAGCCGAACTCTGGGGGCTATCGCCATGCGGATGCTGCCGGGTATCAACTCCTGCTGAACTACCGCAACTATAAGCAGGGGGCACGCTTAGTTAGCCTGGGCGAGGTCCTAGCGGGTGATATCGATCCCAGTTGGATTGCCGATAAGATCGTCCTGATTGGGACAACTGCCCCTAGCGGCAAGGATCTGTTCCCGACCCCGTACAGTGCGAGGGAAGCGGGAGACTTCATGATTCCGGGGGTAATGATCCATGCCCAGCAAGCCAGTCAAATTATCGCTGCAGCCTTAGGCGAACGATCCCTATTCTGGTTTTGGCCAGAGTGGTTGGAGGTGCTGTGGATTGGGGGCTGGGCCATTGGGGGTGCTATCCTGGCCAATCGGGTCCGCCATCCGCTTCTCCTAGGGGGACTGTTCTTGGGGTGTGTGGGCTTGATCGCCGGTATCGGGATGGGCAGTTTTTTGCTGGGGGGCTGGATTCCAGTGGTCGCGCCCGCGATCGCGGGGGTGGTGACGGGGGGGGGCGTTATGGCCTGTGTTACCTACCAGCTTTACCAAGAGCAACAGCGACTCGCCAGGCTCGTCCAAACGCGGGATGATGAACTGCTACTGATGCAGACGGTTTTGGAGGAGCACACAGGACTCGTCGATCGCCCGGTATCGTTGATATTGCGGGATAGCAATACCCAACCGTTGCTGGCCGATCGCTACCAGATTACCCAATTGTTGGGTTCAGGGGGATTTGGCCAGACCTACCTGGCGGAAGATACCCACCGTCCCGGCAGGCCAACCTGTGTGGTGAAACGGTTACTGCTGGCGCAAAAGAATCCCCGCCACATGGAAATTGCCCGACGGCTCTTCAAGGCCGAGGCTGAGATCCTGGAAACCCTGGGCAAACAAAAATATATTCCCCAACTCTTGGCCTATTTTGAAGATGAGGCGGAAAATGATTTTTATTTGGTTGAAGAGTTTATTGAAGGCGAATCCTTGTGTGATTTATTGCCAGCGGACAAACGCCAGCCGGAGGATTGGGTATTGACCTGGTTGAAGGGGATGCTAGAAATTCTGATCCCGATTCACGCAGCCCATGTCATTCATCGGGATATTAAGCCCAGTAATGTCATTATTCGCCAGCGTGATCAGCACCCCGTTTTGATTGATTTTGGAGCTGTCAAACAACTTAACCCCTATGCGAATGAAGATGAGGAGGCGCTGACGGTCGCGATCGGGACGCGAGGGTATGCGCCACCGGAGCAATTATTAGGGTCGCCCAACCTCAGCAGTGATTTGTATGCAACGGGAATGATCTGCATTCAGGCACTCACGGGCATTCCCCCTACGAAGTTGCCACGGGACGAGGATTCAGGGGAACTGAACTGGCGACCGTTGGCAAAGGTTACCCCAGAATTTGGGGCGATTATTGACAAAATGACCTGGTATTTTTTTACCGATCGCTATCGATCGGCTACGGAAGTTCTCCAGGATTTAAAACAATTAACAGATAACCGTTAAGCACACCATCTCCCCCACGCCTTCACCGCCTAGGGGAGATGTCGTTTGACCTTCTCGCCATAGCGCTACTACTAGACCGTCTGATCTGGATCAACCCCCAACGCTCGTAATTGGGCCATCAGCATTTGATTGCGTTGCCGTTCTGCCTCTGCCTGCTGTTGGGCCGCTTCGGCCCGTTGCCGTTCTGCCTCTGCCTGCCGTTGTTCGGTGGCGGCTGTTTCCTCGGGCGTGGGCACTAGCTCACCCGCTTGCGTGAAAAACCGCAGCCGCTCTTGATAAATACCTAAATATAGCTGCAACTGCTGGCTCCACAACCAACCCTGTGCGGTGGGTTCAATCGCTTCGTAGGTCCCCTGCACGAGATAAAAGCCCGCAAATTCGAGGCTATAAGGGTCGAACCAGAAATACTCCGGCGTGCGGAAGGTCTCTTGGTAGAGTTGTTTTTTTAAGCCACGATCGACCTTAGCCGTTGAGGGCGATAGTAATTCAATAATCACATGGGGATACTGGCCTTTCTCTTCCCACACGACCCAACTCTTGCGGGGACGGTTCTCGGTGCCGAGGACTACGAAAAAATCGGGACCGCGAAACCTTTCAGTTTTCTGCCGATTCGGACTGTAGTAAATCGTCGTGTTACCGGAAACATAGTAATCCGTGCGATAGTTGGCGGGTGGGTTCGTTTGTCCTGTCCGCCATAGCCAGTGCAGTAGTCGGATCAGCAGGTCAATCTGACTGCGATGTAGGTCGCTTTCCAAGGGGGGTTCATCGCTCTCCAGATCACTCGGTGGAATGATAATTTCTTCACCCGCGACCGGGTCCCAATTGCTTTCAGGCCAGTCAGTATCAGATGTTGGCACTATAACCGGCGGGGCCTCTTGGGGCGGAGTGGGGTGGGCGGACGCAGGCATAGGCAGTTAGCACATGGGTATTATCTTTCACTACAGCCGTTCCCTCTCTAATGAAGTACGGTCAAGCCTTGCGAACAAGGGGCTTAAGCCCCTTGCCTGTACCTCACCGAGTATGGAAGTGCTGTATCTTTCACTGTAATTGGTTTGCCTGAAACATAGGGACCGATCGTCAGTCGCAATCACCACGGCCAAGGGGGGGACACGGTGGCCAACCCATACCGGGCCGTGAGTATACTGAGCCGTGGGGATAAAGTCCCTAGCCGAGTCCGCCTTTAACCCAGTTCAGCGACCATTTGTTGTACGAGACTAAGGACGATGGGGTTGGGATCATGGTTGAGTTGCGGCAACAATTCCCGCAATGTTCGTGGGGACGCCATGCGTAGATAGGCCAGCACGGCCTCCCGTACCACCCCGGCTGGATGGTGTAAACAGGCCAGAATGGATTCAGGGCTTAGGCTCCAGCGTTCCCGACGGGCTAGATGGAAACAGCAAGCCAGGGGCCACTCAGCGAGAAAATGGCGCAGGTCCACCAAGTGTCGCAGGCGATCGCTGGGGGAGAGCATTTGATAGGGGAAATCTGTGGTTAAACTTTGCAGCTTTTCCTGATCCGAGCGGCGATCGAGCAAAACCAGTAGGGTCCGCTTACTGCGAATATCCAGGGTATTGTCGAGGATTTCTAACCCCCGCGCCTTACTGGCATGGGAGGCATCCCGCAGGTTAAACCGGGCCGCTTGAATTGCTTCCGCTGGGTAAAGAAAACGCATGAGGAGATAGAGCCGCTCCTCGGCGTCGGTAATCATATCCCGCAGCGATCGTCGCAGGAGGTCCGCCTCGGCCCCCATTAACCGCATGGGGTCAAAATCCAACAGGGCGGCGTAGAGTTGGCCCACAAACATAATCTCCTGGTTGATCAACTGTTCGACCCCACTGCGGCCTAGGCGATCGAGCACAGCCTCAATGCCCGCTTCATAGGGGAGTTTCAGCAGAATGCGCAACAAATTCCGCCGAGGTGCATCCCAGGCAGTCTCCAGATGAGTTACCAGGGCATCGAGGGCTTCCAGGGTGCCAATTTGACCAATCACATCCCAAGCATCGGCCTGCATTCGGGGGGGGCGGCTCAGATCGGCAGCTACCTCCAGGAGCATGGGCAAGGCAGCATTTTCTAAGCGCACGAGCGCCTGCATGGCGGCTTTACGGGTGGACTTGTAGTGCAACGCCCGGAGTAAGGATGGATAGTATTCCTCTAGGCGGGTGGCGGCGATCGCCTCTAGCAAGGCACACCGCACCCGGAGTGACTCATCCTGAAGCAGGCTAGGAATATACAGCCGCAATGCTTGCATATAGTCGGCCTCCCCTAGGGCACGGCAGCCCATGACCCGTTCCCGTTCCCGCTTGTGGGTAACCATTTGGCGTAGACAGTTGGTGGCTTCTGCTTTTTGATCCCGATTGCCCCGCCGCAACATCAGGGCCGCCGCCGTGCCGCGCACGATCGGGTCCACCTCTGGACGCAGGTAGGGGCGTAGTTTATTGAGGTTGAGATCCGGTTCCGGGTCCGTCAGCCACACATAGCGCAGGGCAATGGCCAGGACATCCGGCGGCAGCGATCGACTGATCAGGGCTTGGACCGGGGCCAGATATACCGGATTGGGATGGGTCAGCATCGCCTCCAGGCTTTTCCGCTGAAGCGTCGGCGAGAAACTGGGCAGCAGTGGGGCCAGCACCTCCCCCACATTTTTGGGATCAATTTGGAGCAGCAGCTCAATACAGGAGAGTTTTTCGGCATCCGGACCAGGACGCTCCAGGGTTTTGACAAAGGCAGCCTTATATTGCTTTAGCCCCGACTCCGAGTCCGGTAAGCTCAGTTGTCCCCGCTCGGCACTGAGGACCAGCAGATTGACGTAGTTGCGCTGGAGCAGGGTAATCACGACTAGCCAGATGGCGGCCAGAATAATGATGCCAGAGACAAATAGGCGACTTTGTATGAGCTGTAAAAAAGCGGCTGACTGTTCTGGGAAGGCTAGGCCCGTGAGCCAAATGAGCAGTAGAATGGCCACGCCCGTAAACCCATTGGAGAGGGGTTCCGCAATGCCCCGCACTGCCGACTGGACGCGGGCGCTGAGGGAACCTGGGATGGGTTGGAAGAGCACTGGGCCAACGCTGGCCACCAGGGTATAGTGCAGCAACTCATCAAAAAACTTCAGCCCCAGCAACCCCACAAAGAGGTTGAGGAAGGAGGCCAGACCAATCAGGATAATCACCGCCGGGAGTAGCATGAGGGAGAAGAACACCCCCAGCCATTCGATCGCGCGGCTAGCCAGAAATAACTGCGCCCCCAATTCACATAGCCCCAGAATACCGCCAAAGAGTCCTAAGAAGCTGGCAATTTCGGCTCCACTAAAGCGCTTTTCAATCTGCGTCAGGTATTGAAAATCAATCAGGACTAAGAGGACTTGGGCTAACACGAAAAAGGTGAGGATCAAGACCACGTAGCGGCGCAGAGGCCCCTGAACGCGGCGATTAAAGTCTGAGCGCTTGGGTTGTTTCCGCACTGTGTCGGGAAAGGATTGACGATAGGCACGACTGACATAGAACAGAATTAGTACCCCGATCGTCATCACAATAAACGCAGCCAAAATGACATTGGGGAGATCGATCCACCGCAACAGCAAGGGGAGCGAAAAGCCACTGACCACATCGGCCACCAGCAACCCACTACTGATCAAGGGGTAGGAGCGCTTGATTTCGCGGATATTGAACAGTTGGTTTGCCGTAATGGAGGTGTTCAAATCACTGAGGACATAGATTGCCTCCACCCACAACCGCATCAGCGGCACCGTCACCACAACCCAGGCCGCCACCCCCAACCCCACGCGGAAAAAGAGGAGGGGCACCGCCAGCAGCAGGGCAATGAGCACCACCACCCGCCGCAAGGGCAACACTGTCTGTAACCAGGCATAAAGGAATCCCAGCCCCGACCCAATCCCCGAACTGGCGATATAAATCCAGGCTAGGGAGTTGGCCCCATAGCGATCGAGGAATAGGGCAACGGCACACGCTTCTAACCAGATCAACCCAACGGAGGAACAGGTATAGAAGGCAAACATGAGAAACGTCCGACCCGCTTCATCAGGACGCAGGTTGACCCAGGTTAAGACTTGTTGCAGTGCTGCGTCTAGCCGTTGTCTCAGCCAGTCAGGCAGGTATTGATCAAGCCAAGAGGTAGTGAATTGCCGCTGAATTTTTGAAATCATGCCAGCTAAGTCGAGACGCCCCTAGTTGGAATGCCTTTAATTTAGCCTGCTTGCGCCGACTTGTACGCGACACCGCAGAGAATCGTCCGGGCTAAACTGCGCCAAGCCAAGGGACGCGCTAAGGGGGCGTGGCAGTGAGCTAGGCGGCGAACATGGTAGCATCAGTCAGCTTGGCCCATTACCGCACCCTTTGAATTTCACACTAACCCGTTAAGCGTCATGTTAAGAGCCGGAATCGTTGGACTGCCCAATGTGGGGAAATCCACTCTCTTTAATGCCCTCGTCGCCAATGCCAAGGCCCAGGCGGCCAATTTCCCCTTTTGCACGATCGAACCCAATGTCGGCGTTGTGGCAGTCCCCGATGAGCGCTTAGCCGTGTTGGCGGCACTCTCCCACTCGGAACAGACCATCCCCACCCGGATTGAGTTCGTGGATATTGCGGGCTTGGTGAAGGGGGCCAGCCAGGGGGAAGGCTTGGGGAACCAGTTCCTATCCCACATTCGCCAGGTTGATGCGATCGTCCAGGTGGTGCGTTGCTTTGAGAATGACGACATTATCCATGTGTCCGGGTCGATCGATCCCGTGCGGGACATCGAAGTGATCAACCTGGAATTGGCCCTGGCGGACCTCGCCCAAATTGAACGGCGCATGGAGCGCACTCGCAAACAGGCCCGCACCAGCAAGGAAGCCCAATTCGAGTTAACCGTTTTAGATAAGCTCAGTGCCACTCTGAATGAGGGAACCTCCGTCCGGCAACTGCCCCTCACGGAAGAAGAGGCCAGCGTGATCCAGCCCCTCGATTTGTTGACGGCTAAACCCCTGATCTATGCGGCCAATGTGGCTGAAGATGAATTGGCCACCGGGAACGCCCAAGTCGAACGGGTACGGGCGATCGCCAATCAGGAGCGGGCTAAGGTGGTGGTCATCTCTGCCCAAGTTGAGTCGGAATTGGTGGAACTCCCCCCAGCGGAGCAGGCTGACTATCTGGCTGCCCTGGGGGTTGCGGAAGGAGGTCTGCAATCCCTCATTCGAGCGACCTATGATCTCTTGGGCCTCCGCACCTATTTGACCACTGGCCCCAAGGAAACCCGCGCCTGGACGATCCGCGCCGGGATGTTGGCCCCCCAGGCCGCCGGGGTGATCCACTCGGACTTTGAGAAGGGTTTTATCCGGGCGGAAACCGTTGCCTATGCCGATCTGGTTAAGGCTGGCTCGATGCAGGCCGCCAAGGAACAGGGCCTCGTCCGCAGTGAAGGCAAGGACTATGTGGTGCAAGAAGGGGATGTCCTACTCTTTCGGTTTAATGTTTAACGATTGCTCATGCCGAGCACTAGGGGGCAGACGGAGGTGGTGTGGGCAAAGTTGACAGCAGTGGCGCGGCTTTAGGGATGGAAGTTCAGGCTGTTTCGTTGGGCTGTATGGCCTGAGGGTTAATCAGGTGGAGGCGATCGTGCCTGATCCCACCCTTGCCGGGGAGTGGTAGCAATGTTCGCTAAGTTGACCGATTAGAAACGGCTGACCGAGTACTCGCTACAACCGATGGCACTCGTGAGGGCCAGTTGGTCTGTTGGTCGTTGCTCATGCATCATGCAGGCTACATACAGGCTAATTGACGGTAACCACGATCGCGGCACTTTCATTAGCAAGACGATCGACGGCTTGCAGGGCATAGGTGCCGGGGGGGACGGCCATACTCGTGGTACTGGCGTTCAAGATCTGTACCAACTGCCACGTGGGGCCTTGCTGCTGATAGAGCGTCCACCCGCGCACATCCGCAGACCCTGGATTCCAGGTAATTTGACCCGCTTTGGCCTGTACACCCGTTGGGGGGGCGGGGGGCGTATTGTCGAGCCAAGGCATGGTGGGGGGGAGGGCCGGTGATGGGTAGAGCGCGTTTTTAAAGGTTTCTTGAATCCCCAAACGGTTGTCGCGCAGCACCTTAGCACTAAAGAAAATATTGCCCAAGGAATTTTGGGTTGCCTTTTGTCGGGAAAGCGCCACCTGCCGCTCAAATTCCGTCTTGGTCCAGGTTTTGCCATCCAGTTGGCTCAGGTAGTTACCGGCGTAAATGTGGCGTCCGAGGGAATTTTGTTGGCTCCACCAGTCAAGGAGACGGGCATAGCTTTGTTGGGGCGGGTCAATCCGCCAGTAGAGTTGGGGGGCGAGGTAGTCTACCCAGCCCCGCTGCAACCAGAGTTTGGGGTCAGCATAGAGGGCATTGTACTGATCAAGTCCTTGAACGCCTGCCGGTTGGCCAGGGCGATAGATCCCAAAGGGACTGATGCCAAACTTAACCTGGGGTTTAGTTGCGCGAATCCCCGTGGCAAGACGTTGGACCAGTTGGTTCACATTATCCCGCCGCCAATCCGCCAGGGATAGGGTGCCACCCGCCTGACGGTAGGCCGCGTAGGTTTTGCTATCGGGGAAGGTGACCCCACTCTGGGGATAGGGATAGAAATAGTCATCCAGGTGAATGCCATCGATATCGTAGCGGCTGACCACATCGAGGATGACGGTGTAGGTCCAGTCCTGGACTTCCTTGGCCCCAGGGTCCATCCAAAGCTGGTTGCCATAGCGATAGGTATATTGGGGGTAACGATTAGAAACGTGGTTAGCCGCCAGTTGCTCATTGGGGCTAACCCGCGCCCGGTAGGGATTAAACCAGGCATGGACTTCGATATTGCGCTTCCGGCTTTCCCGAATAGCAAACGCGAGGGGATCGTAGCCGGGGGCCTGTCCCTGGGTGCCGGTCAGCCAGCTACTCCAGGGTTCGTAGGGGGAGGCATACAGCGCATCCCCCGCCGGACGAATTTGCAGGATCAGGGCGTTCAGGTTTAATGTTTGCATTTGATCCAAAATCTGGATCAGTTCGGCCTGCTGTTGGGCCGCACTCAGCCCCTTGCGCGAAGGCCAGTCAATATTACTCACAGAGGCTACCCAGATTCCGCGAAATTCCCGTTGATGCCCGATCGCGCCCTGGGGAAGGGAAATTCCGGGTTGGGATGGACGGCTGGGCGGTAGGCTGGGCGGGCTGGGGGTGGGGGGATTGACACTGGGCCGGGGCAATTTCGACCCCGTGGGAAGGGTGTCTACGATCACGGGGCGACTGGGGCTAGGCCGATTTGAATTAGACCGGCTGGGACGCGATCGACGGGGGTTAGACCGACTGGGAGGGGGCGCGACGGGGGGGTGAGGGGTTGACTCGGCGTCGATCGCGCGGGCACAACATCAACGACCACTGGCTTCTGGGCCAAGCTGGGGTTAGGAGCCAACGCCATCACCAAGCCACACAAGGCCGCCAGGGTTCGCCACTGACTTGGAGAGGACCGTGGGAGCAGTCTGGGTAAAGGGGAAGTCGTTAGTCGTAGCATGACACCCTCGATCGTGCGGTTTACAAATGACACGATCGTTAGACGCCCTTTTCACAAATTTGTCCGGATATTTTTCCAGTCAAAATAAAAGTTTATCGAGCCGGAACTTTATACCATGTTTTGCGTCTAGGTGACACCATCTAAATAGTTGGGAATTTAGGAAGGTAGGGTACCGGAATTAATTGGAATGAGGGCAATTTCCCTGCCCCAACTGAGGAGATTACTTTGGTTTTCAGGGCAAAATTGGTCTTTTTCCCGATACCGAATAGCCGTAGTCAGGTTACGTCACCCGTTAGCAAACAGCCATTGCCTCCCATCCTAATACCCAATTCCCTTTGGGTTCTCTGTGTCTTCGTTCCTGTCCACCACAGAGGCGCAGAGGACACAGCGGTGATGGCAGGAGACAAGGACGCAGGCGAGAAATGTGGAATGCACCCGATGTGAGAAGTGTTTAGCGGTGTCGGCGCTGTTTGCGCATACTCAGCATGGGTAATTGGGGTTGGGAGGGATGGGGCGGGAGTAGGCGTTGGGGAGCGGGGTCTGGGGGCAGTGCGCGTGTCCGGGTGACAAGCCACCAGCGTAGGACAACCGCAACTGCGATCGTGCCCATTCCGAACATTAGCAACGAACCGCGTCCTTCCAATCCCCCCAGGGCCGCATCCACCGCCCCGATCGTCAGCAAAATGCTAAAGAACGGCTCCCGCCGATAGGCCGATTTAAGAATGCGAGGCAATGCCGTAATCATGCAATAACGTCTTCCGTCTCCCTGCCTTAATTCTAAGGAATCTCCCTGAGGTTTGGGTGTCCTAGGGCGATGCCCCCTACAGAATATACGCAATATATACGCAATTGGCACAGATGCAAGGCGAAAAAGGGGGATCGTTGCTTGCGGTTAGATGAGTCCTAGCCAATTCAGGACGCCCTGGCCGGTCAAGTACTCGATCGCCACAGCCAGGACGAAACCCAGCATGGCGGCCCGTCCATTCATCCGTTCTGCGTAGTCGTTAAAGCCAAACTTGGGGGTGGGCAGCTTCGGGGTAACGGTCGGTTTAGGTTCGCTCATGGTGTCCTCTCAATCTGGGGAATAGGCGGATGTCCTCTTAGTATAGATACAAATCTTTACCTTTGCGGGTAGGCAAGGCGAGATGGAAATGGACTCTTACCCGGCTAGGTCCTTGCGACTAAAGGCGTCACGACAACCTGAGTGAATTGTGCGCGAGGGTAGATCAGGATTGTTCGTAGTCGCGGTTTTAACCGCAATCCCCGCTTGTTTTAACGCCCGATCGGATCAGTGCGGGTGGGAACCATCACCCCAGAGGGCGGGGCGGGGGGCGAGATCGGAGCCGGGGGGGAGCCGGGAGGCAATGCCGGGATGGGGGGCGGGTTCAATAGACTTTGCCAATGTTCAATGCGGGCTTGCGCTTCCCCGTAGGCGGGTGTATGGGTGGGGATCTGGCGGGCGATCGCAATGGCACCTGCCAAGTCATACCCCGATCGGTTCTCGGCGATGGCTAGCATTTGATAGCTCCACTGTTGAATCGCCTGATCGGCATCCGTCCGCAAGCCACTCCGCTCGGTAACGCGATCGGCGGTCCGGATGGCCGACGCGAGGGAAGCAGGTGTGGGCACACTGGCTTGTTGGTAAGCACTTTGCAGGTTCTGGCGGCCATCCACCGTGGCTTGCCAATCTCGGATCTCGGACTGGGCCTCATCGTACAGGCTGCGTTGGGATCGGATCTGCTGGGCAATGCTGATGGCACTGGGCAAATCCCCCTGGTTGGCCAAAGCACGGGCCTGGGCCAGGATGGGTTCATCTTCGATCCGCTGAATGGCCGTTGTCCACTCCCAAATGCGATCCTGGGCCTGGTTGTAGAGGCTGCGTCCTGGTTGGATCTTACTGGCCTCAGCAATCGCTATCTGTAAATCGGCTACCTGCCCCGAGCGCGCCAGTTGCTCCGCCCGATCGAGGTAGGGTTGATCTTGAATCGTTTGCACTTGCTGCGTCCACTTTTGAATCTGGCTCTGGGCCTGATCCCAACGGGGATGATCACTGGGAATTTCCTGGAGTTCAGCGATCGCGGCATTGAGATCTGGGACTAAGCCCGATTGGGCATAACGTTCAGCCCGTTCCAGGCGGATGACATCCTGAATCTCCCGTTGCCAACGGCTGATTAGGGCCTGGGCTTTGCCATAGTAGGGCCGATCGGTGCGGAGCTTTTGTACCTGAGCGATCGCCCGCTCCAGGCCCGTTGTATTCCCCAACCAAGCATCCGCATGGGCTTGGGCAAGGGTGATAAAGTCCTGCTTTTCCTTCTCCAATTGGGCCACTGCTGGCACTTGACGCGCAATATTCAAGGCTTGATCTAAATCCTTCCGATCAAGATAGGACTGGGCCAGATCGAGCATCTGGTTCCCAAAATTCTTTAATTCCACCTGGGCTTCCTGGTAATAGAAGCTACTGGCGGGCAACTCCTGCACCAGTTTGATCGCCTTGAGCAGATTATCCAGTCCCCCTGCCTCCGCCAGGGCGCGGGCCGCCGCTAGCTTTTCCCCATCCTCACGGGCGGCCTGAATTGTCTGGTTCAGTTCGTCATATTTCACTGTCTCCCAGTAGGTATTGCCCACCGACAGCAACCCCGTCGCTACGCGAAAGGCTGCTCGCCAGTTTTCTTGCCGTAGTTCTGCTTCAGCCTCGGCATAAATCGTTTCCGCATCGGACCAAATTTGTCGCCACCGTTCAATCTGATGTTGGGCCACATCCCCCAAGGTCTGGGTTTCGTCCTGGGGATCGGGCACTTCAGCCGGGACCTGTTCGGCGATCGTGATCGCCTCGGACAAATTCCCCATCTGGAACGTGTCTTCAGCCACCTGTAACAAATCCAGGGACCACTGGCGAATATTCTGGTTAATTTCCGTGCGCAGGGGATGATCCTTGGGCAGGCTGTTGACCAGTTCGATCGCCTCCAGTAAATCCTTGGCTGTCTGCTTACTCGCTGCCAGTTGGGCGCAATAGAGCCGCAGGGAGGCGGACGCCGTGGGCCAGAAAATGCGGGGGCAGTTAGGCACTGCTGGCAACTTCAGCAGCATCGCCAGGGCTAAAATCGTCAGCCCGCCAGTGGAGACCAGTGACGCCGTAATCCAAAAACGCCATCCCGGTCGCCAGCGACCACTCGATACTTGGGTTACGAGCCATTGCCAGCCACGAAGACGGGGGGCTTCCGGCATCGGTATAGGAGCGGGTGGTGTGGGTGTTTGCCACGGATCAGGCTCGATCGCCGCAGGGGAGAATGGGGGATAGTTGGGGGCTGCCACGCCGGGAGGTCCCCCTTCGGGCTGGGGGCTGGGGGGGTGGGGAGTCCCGCGCAAAGGATCATTGACGCGATTGGGCAACCGGACATCCGGCGGCATTTGGCCACTAGCCGGACGCACACCAGAACGGGGTACCGGGGGATCAGGTGGTGAGTCAGGAGCGGGCCGATGCCCGTAGGGATCGCGTTGCGAATCGCGCGTCATAGGTCGTTTTGGGCAAAAAACCGGATTAGGAAGGCCAGGTTAACGAGGTAGGGGTGGCGAAGTGGGGTCGATCAAAACCCCTGGGAGTTAGCGAGGGGCCATCTGAGGACACTGGGAATTTGGACTTATCCTACTCTGCTCTCTGGGTAATCTGCTACCCACCCGTCTCAGCGTACAAGCTACTCACCCAGTCGGCATAGCCGTTATACAACAACGTCGGGCGCTCTTCCCAACTCAGACCCGGCCCGGTTGAAATAAATCGCTCGGTTTTCTGGGACCAGCGGGGATGGGGAACATCCGGTTCCACATTGGCTAAGAAGCCGTATTCATGCGGTTGTACCGTATGCCAAAATGTTTTTGGCTCCGTCTCGACAAACTCAATCTTGACGATCGCCTTGGCCCCCTTAAAGCCATACTTCCAGGGCAGCACCATCCGAATGGGTGCACCGTGCTGTTTGGGTAACAGCTTACCGTACAACCCAACCGCAAAAAAGGCTAACTCATTCGCCATTTCCTCAATGCGTAACCCCTCCGTATAGGGCCAGGGGTAGAACGACGAAAACAGACCCACCACGACCTGGGGATCATAGAACGAAGTAAAGCGCACAAACTTAGCGGCGGGTGTGGGTTCCACCTGGGCTAAGAGGGCACGCATCGGGAACCCTAACCAGGGCAATACCATCGACCACGCCTCCACACACCGAAACCGGTAGACCCGTTCTTCGAGGGGGAAATCGTGCAGCAACGCTTCCAGGGTATAGGTACGCGGATATTTCACCAATCCCGCCACCTCGACTGACCAGGGATCGGTGGGCAGCTTTTGCGCCGCCTGCCACACGGACTTGCCACTGCCGAATTCGTAGTAGTTGTTGTATTGCCCTGCGAGTTCCCGATCGGTCACAGGACGATCGACCGAAGCAAACTGAGGATTAACTGTATACGGCTCCAGGCTGGGGGTCGTTAGGGTTGTCGCTAATTCAGGATTGTCCACCAGTTGGGACAAAGCACCGCGCTGACACCCCGCGATCACCGGTAGACCCATCACCCCCAAACCCGTGCCCACGATCGCCCGGAGGATCTGGCGTCGGTTAACGTAGGCCGCCTCTGGGGTGACGGCCTGCTCTGGTAAGTACCAGTCTGGTGGGACACGAATCAGGGGCATTATTCGGCGGCGTTATGGGTATCCGTCGGCCCCTGCCCATTGCGCTCCGCCTGGGGTGCCGCCGTCGCTTCGGTATCCGCATCTGGTGCCGCTGTTGCCCCGGCGGATTCTGAAGCGGCCAGATCCGCCGCCGCGATCAATTCCGGCTCCTTGAGAAATGCCTGGAACTGCTTCCGCCGCCGAATACTACTAAAATGGGCATCTCCAGAAGCCTGATCCCGGTAGTCCTCATCTCCCCACCGCAACGCCTCCCGCAGGCAGGCGATCGCCTGATCCACCTGGCGTTGATGGGCATAGCAACTGGCGAGGGCATACCAGACATCCGCCTGTTCGGGCCGTAGGGCTAGGGCCTCCTGATAGCTGCTGACCGCTTCGTTATAGTGCCGTGCTTGCCGCAGGGTGTGACCGCGCCGGTACCAACTCCAGAAGTCACCGGGCCGAATTTCGAGGGCACGATCGTAACTGGCAACGGCTTCCGCATGGCGTTCGGCATGGCGCAGTACGTTAGCGCGGCGATACCAGGCCCAATAGTCGTTGGGCCGTAGCTCGATCGCCCGATCGTAACTGTCGATCGCCGCCTCAAAGCGTTGCAAGTGATCCAGGCAATTCCCCCGCTGATACCAGGCCCAATAATCGTTGGGGCGCTCCGTAATGGCATTGCTGTAGCTATCGACCGCTTCTTCATAGCGCTCCAGATCTTCCAGAACGCTGCCCCGGTGGTACCAAGCCCAATAGTTGGCAGCATCCAGTTCGAGGGCGCGATCGTAGCTAGCGATCGCCGCTTCGAGGTCGCGTGCCCGCCGTTGCACATCCCCTTGGTGGGACCAGTGGGCCGCTTGGGCGGCAATATCCACCTCGGCGTCCCTCGGCGCAGCGGCTACAAGCGGGTCTAGACTAGCCAATCCCAGCGCCACCTCGCCATTAGGGCTACGGTCAACACGGGTAGAGTCGCGCTGGGTTTCCGCCAGCGAATCCTCTAGGCTGGAACTATCTAGGTTGGAACTGTCCAGATTGGAACTATCCAGGTTGGAATTATCCATCTCGGTGCCATTCTGACTGGATGGCGTTTCAGCCGGTGGCGGTGTGACTTTAAGACGAGAGTTTTTTGTAGGCATAGCAAGTGATGGGGTCGTTAACGGCTAACAATGAGGCTAATCTTCACCTTGAGTATAGAAAGTGAAGTAATTATGCAAGATTTCTTTTAGTTAATTCTTAATTCTTAATCACGTCTAGATCGGAGTTTAGGGATACCCAACTGCCTTCCTTTCTGTAGTCCGGTGACGCGTGCAGCGTCAATCCTAAAGTGGGTGTTCTCGACCTGCTCAGCCCATTCGCGCCGTGTCTCCCTAGGAGAAACGGATAAGTCCCGGTTACCCTGAGAGCGTTGTCGAAGGATCTTAGCGCCGATCGGCAACCCGGCAGCTTACGGCTGACAGAGTGCTAGCCCAATCGCAGGTATCGCTCCTGGCTTTAGCCGGAGGGAAGATCTTTCTGACTGTACAACGCTATAGAAATGTGGCGGGGAAATTGTAACGTTTCTTGTCCAATGGGCGGACAATTTGCCCGGTTTTAGCATACGTTCACCCCCACGTTACGGAAGAAGCTCGCCAGGGAGGGGGCACCACTGCGCTAGCAGGTCGGGCTTCTGTTAACTTAACAAAATGGCATCAATGGCATCAATGGCATCAATGGCATTACGGAAGAATACCCTCGTCAGTTTTGGGCATGGATAAGGCTGCAATTAATATTTCCTGTGTAAATCCCCAGTGTCAGGCACTGAACCCGGTTGATCACTCCTTCTGTCAACAGTGCCAAACCCCTCTGGTCAAGCGGTATCTTTGGGCCTTGGACTCGGTGGTGGCTAGTTATGCACCAGGGGCGATCCTGGGCGATCGCTATGTCCACATTCAGGGGCAGGTGGTGCTCGATACCCAACCGCACCGCTTGCCTGCGATGCCGCCTGAGATCTCGAACGAACTGGCTGCCTACCTCAGTCTGATTCCCTGGCGATTACACATCCCCCAACCCTATGGCTTGCTCTATTTGCCGGAAAAAACGATGCAGGCGATCGTTTTGCTTGAGCAAGCCCCCCTGGATCAGAGCCAGTTAGTCGTCCCAGCGGCGGCGGGTTCCGGTTCGCCCTTGCTGCCTTCCCTACGGGAGGCTTGGCCCCGGGCTTCGGCCCTGCGCCAATTAAACTGGCTGTGGCAGATAGCTCGACTTTGGTCGCCGTTCCAGCGGGAGGGGGTGGTCTCTAGCCTCCTTGATCCGGATTTAGTGCGGGTTGAAGGTCCCTGGGTGCGGTTACTGGAACTTAAGTTCGATGCCACCGCAAAGTCCCTCGACGATCGCGATCATCCCGCGTCATCCCCTAACCTGGTACAGTTGGGCTACTGTTGGCAGGCATGGTTAACAGATACCCAACCCGTCCTGCATCCCTTCCTCTCCTATCTATGGGAGCAATTGCAGCAACAGCAGGTACCCAATGCGGACTACCTGGCCCTTTGGCTGGACCAAGCCCTATTTCAATACTATCAACTGTATCGTGAAGCCCTTGAAAAACAGGGGGTGAGCGAGCGATCGGTGCAAATTGCTACCCAAACCGATCGGGGTCCTAGTCGTGAGCGTAATGAGGACGCTTGCTATCCACCCACCACTTCCCCAGGCAAAGTGAAGGTGCAAACCCAGTTGCCTCTGGCGATCGTCTGTGATGGCTTGGGGGGCCATGAGGGGGGGAGTGTAGCTTCGGGATTGGCGATCGCCACCTTGCCAGCCCGCATCACGCAACTGCCCCTGAACCGACCGCTCTGGAACCCACAACGGTTAGCGACCGGTCTGGAGCAGGCGGTCTATGCGGCCAATGACGCCATTAACCAGCGTAATAATGATGAACACCGCCAGGAACGGCAACGGATGGGAACAACCCTGGTGATGGCCCTCGCGAATCACCATGAGGTGTATGTCACCCATGTGGGGGATAGCCGCCTGTACTGGATGACCCGCCAGGGGTGTCATCAAATCACCCTCGATGATGATATTGCCTCGCGGGATGTGCGTTTGGGGTATTGCCTCTACCGCGAGTCGATCCAGGGGTCAATCAGTGGTGCCCTGGTTCAGGCAGTGGGGATGGGACCCGCCCAGCAGTTATTCCCGACGGTCGATCGCTGGGTGATTGATGAGGATTGTGTATTACTCCTGTGCTCCGATGGCCTGAGTGATAACGATCGGGTGGAGCAGTTTTGGCAAACGGAAGTGTTGCCAGTGTTGACGGAACGCCGCGATCTGGCCACGGTGAGTCAGCGGCTAGTGGCCCTCGCCAACCATTGGAATGGGCATGATAATGTGACGGTGGCCCTGATGGCCTACCAGGTGGCGCAAATGCCAGCGGTGGCGGTGGATGCCCAAACTCTCCTGGCCCGCCTGACCCCCGCGCCGAGTTTGCCGGATGCCCCCACCCAACTGGAGGCAGAAAGTCTGGTGGCCTTGGCAGAAACGGTCACACCGAGTATTCGCACGGAAATTCTTGGCGCACCGCCAATCGATCGCGGGCGATCGCCGTTACGTCTAGGGGTATGGTTGGGCGGGATGGCCCTCGTCCTGGGGCTAGGCGGATTATGGCTATGGCACAGCCTTGGGTTATCCCCGTGGAGAATGCCTATCCCAAGCACTACGCCCGCGTCGCCCGAACCAACCTCCGTCCCCCTCAATCCGGCTCCTATGGTCCCTAGCCCGACGCCGAGCGATCGTCCGTCCCCGGCGGCGACGGTGACGATCGGGCAAATAGTTACCCTGCAAACCGCGCTGCTCCTCTGGCCCACCCCTGATCCCACCCTGGAGGTCACAACTGCCGCCGATATGGCCCAACAACTGCCACGGGGAAGCCAACTTCTCCTCCTCCGGCAACAGACATTGCTACCCGATCAAACGTGGGTCCAGGTGCGGGTGTGCGGGTTACCCGATACCCCAGTGGTAGGGGCAGGAACGGCAACGCCCCTTGTCCCGATCGCCACCGTCCAGGTTGGTGAACAGGGTTGGCTGCGATTGACGGCCAACCAACAACCCTGGGAGGGGATAACCGGGTTGTCCGGGAGTTTGGACCCAGGGTGCCCCTCCTCTGCGCCAACGGCGGAACCGGGGGGGGCTACTGACTTGCCTGCCGTGCCGCTGCCGCCTCGTCGGGGTGAATCCCCAAACGGGTAAGGTTAACGCGACCACGGGAATCAATTTCCCGGATCTTGACCACGACTTCATCGCCGACGGCCACTTCATCTTCGACCTTACCAACGCGGTAGTCGGCCAGTTGCGAGATGTGGATCATGCCTTCCTTGCCGGGGAGTAGCTCGACAAAGGCCCCGATCGGGATAATCCGGGTCACCCGTCCGGCATAGACATCCCCCGTATTGAGCTTGCGGGTAAGGCCCTGGATAATACTGCGGGCTTTCTTGGCCTTTTCACCATCGGTGGCGGAGATCATCACCGTGCCGTCGTCTTCGATGTCGATCTTGGCCCCGGTACTTTCGGTAATGCCCTTCACCGTCTTGCCGCCGGGACCGATCAGCAGGCCGATCATGTCGGGGTCGATCTTGAGGGTCAGCAGGCGCGGCGCGAAGGGCGACAGTTGCGGCTTGGGCTGCTCGATCGTCTTGAGCATTTGTTCCAGGATATGCATCCGGGCCGGACGCGCTTGACGGATGGCCTCGGCGATCGTGGCGATGGGTAGCCCCTGGATTTTCATGTCCATTTGCAGGGCGGTTACCCCGGTATCGGTCCCCGCCACCTTGAAGTCCATGTCGCCCAAGAAGTCTTCAATGCTCTGGATGTCCGTGAGAATCCGCACCTCATCGCCTTCCTTGATCAGGCCCATTGCTGTGCCGCTCACCGGTTTGACGATCGGCACCCCGGCATCCATCAGCGCCAGGGTGGAGCCACAGACCGACCCCATTGAGGTGGAACCATCGGAGGACAACACTTCCGACACCACCCGAATCACGTAGGGAAAATCAGCCTTGGGGGGCAGGACCGGCACCAGGGCACGTTCCGCCAGGGCACCGTGGCCGATTTCCCGCCGACCGGGCGATCGCATGGGGCGTACCTCCCCAACCGAGAAGGGTGGGAAGTTGTAGTGGTGCAGGTAGCGTTTTTGCTCATCGGGGTGGAGATCGTCCAGTTCCTGGGCGTCGCCAGCGGTACCCAAGGTGGCCAGGGACATCACCTGGGTCAGGCCCCGGTTAAAGAGGCCACTCCCGTGTACCCGGCTCGGCAGGATACCCACTCGGCACGAGATGGGCCGCACCTCATCCAACTTGCGACCATCCACCCGCACGCCTGCTTCTATGACCTGCCGCCGCATGATCTCCTTGGTCAGGTTTTTGAATACTTGGCTGAGGGCCTTGGGATCGGCTGTGGCGATCGTCTGGACCGGATCAGTCTCAGGCAATTCGGCGATCGCTGCTGCCACTTTGTCCTTAATTTCATCCAGAGCCGCATCGCGGACGTGCTTATCTGGTTCAAACCGGGCTAAAACAGTCTGAATCGATTCGCTGGCGCGATCGCGCACAAAGGTGTCCAGGGTGAGATCGCGGACGGGCGGTTCCGGGACGACCGGTTCAATCCCCAATTCCGCCAGCAGGTCCCGTTGGGCCTGGATTAGCTCTAGGGCGGTTTCGTGGCCAAAGTCGATCGCCTCGATGATGTCTTGCTCTGGGAGTTGGTTTGCGCCAGCCTCGACCATGATGATCCCTGCCGGGGAACTAGCGACGATGAGATCTAAATCCCCGATCTCAATTTCCCGATAGGTGGGGTTGATGATAAAGTCATCCCCGACCAGACCCACCCGTACCGCCGCCATTGGCCCGTAGAAGGGAATGCCCGCCAGTAACGTGGCGATCGAAGCCCCGGTGGCAGCCAGCACATCGGGCGGTACCTTCTCATCCATCGAAAGCGTGGTGGCGACAATCTGAATATCATCCCGCAGCCAACTGGGGAAGAGGGGACGGATGGGGCGATCGATCAGCCGTCCCGTGAGAATCGCCTTCTCGGGGGGTCTGCCCTCGCGCCGCAGAAAGCCGCCGGGAATGCGTCCAGCCGCGTAAAGCCGTTCTTCGTAGTCCACGACCAGTGGTAGAAAATCAATCCCTTCTCGCGACCCTGCGCGGGTTGCCGTGACCAAAACGGCTGTATCGCCCGACTGTACTAGAACCGAACCGCCTGCTTGGGGTGCAAGCAAGCCGACCAGGAGCCGAATATCCCTACCATCAAAGGATATCGACTTCTCTATTTCTTTCATGCCTTACGTTTCCTTCTTCTTACGTCGTCTATTTACAACTTCTTCGGTATCTGTGGCAATCCTAACATTGATGTTCTAGGACTGTCGCACGGGGTTGGTGCGATCGCGATCGACATGGGCTAAACTGGGGCACTTGGAGTTTCAAACCCGCCTCGAATCACCCCCTTGGCCCCTACGAATGCTGAACTATTGGGTGCGCCTCTACCGTCGCTATCGGTTGCCCATTACCCAGGTGGGGGTGCTCCTAATTGCCCCCTCCCCAGACACGGTACTTGAAACCTGCTTTGCCTTAGAGGGGATAGTCCATCACTACCAGGAACTTTGCCTTTAGGCGTAGGACCCCAACCCTTGCTCGCCGATCCGGCCATTGTGCCCTTTGCGGCGTTGGTGAGTCGGACCAACCTAGAGCAGTGGTTGAGCGAGATTACCCAGCGGTTACACCAGCTAGAATCTGAACCAGAACGGCGGCAGGTTTTCGCCTATGTGCAGCTATTGGCCAGTTTTAAAGTTTTAAATTTAAGCAAAGGTTGATCGGTTCAGATTTTCCAGGAGGGACTTATGCGCGAATTTGCCATTTTTAAGTATTAATACTCCCTTGACAGTTGCCCAGAGACTCTTAAAGATAGTATTTATAACTAAACAGTTATTAAGCTATTTAGCTAGGAAGCGGAGTCCCTATGGTCAACGTTCTGTCTACGCCAGAGTCAGCGTCCCTGCCGGTGCAAAAGGCTACCATGCAGGAGTCGGTGCTCACGCCTCGGTTCTACATCACCGACTTTGAGGCAGCGGCGACCCTCGACCTCTCGGCCCAGGAGCAGGAATTGCAGGCCATGCTCACGGAGATGCGGGCCGACTATAACCGCCACCATTTTGTGCGGGATGACAGCTTTCAACAGTCGTGGGATCATCTGAGCGCAGACGATCGTCAAGCCTTCATCGACTATCTAGAACGCTCCTGTGTGTCGGAGTTTTCCGGTTTCCTCTTGTTTAAAGAACTCTCGCGTCGTATCAAGGCTCAGAATCCATTGCTGGCGGAAATTTTCCACCTGATGGCACGGGATGAGGCCCGCCATGCCGGGTTTCTGAATAAGACGATGGCGGATTTTAATATCTCGCTGGATTTGGCCAAGCTGACCAAGAATCGCACCTATACCTTTTTCCCCATTCCCTGGGTACTATACACGGTTTACCTGTCGGAAAAGATCGGCTACTGGCGCTATATCATTATTTATCGCCACCTGGAGAAGCACCCCGAAAACCAGTTCCATCCCCTGTTCAAGTATTTTGAAAGTTGGTGCCAGGATGAAAACCGCCACGGTGATATTTTCAAGGCATTGCTGCGATCGCAACCAGAACTCTGGCAAACCTGGCAATCGCGCCTGTGGAGTCGCTTCTTTCTACTGTCGGTTTTTGCCACCCATAGCTTGACAGTCCATGAGCGGGCTAATTTCTATTACAGCCTGGGTCTTGATCCCACCGAATTCGATCGCCAGGTGATTCGCGAGACCAACAATACCTCTGCCCGTGCCTTTCCGACGATTTTGGATGTGGATCATCCCGAATTCTTCTCTCGGATGGAGCGCTGTGCCGAACGGAACCTTAAGATTCAGGCCATCGGAGCGAGTGACAAACCCGCCTCGATCAAGTTTCTCCAAAAGTTACCGCTTATCCTGGGTATCCTCGGCGATTTAGTCAAACTGTATTTCATCAAGCCGATCGATGCCGAAGCCCTGCGGGGAGCCGTCCATTAGCAAGTATTCTTCAACAATCTCGAAGGCACAAAGATCACCCTAATCCTCGGCTTGGCTTGGCTTGGTGATCTTTGTGTCTTAGGGGTTTTCTAGCTGTTAGCGACAAGATTGGAGAGCGCCAATATCTGCACCCACGATCGCCTCCAGGTTACGGCTAATTTTAGCAACATCCCAGTGCCACCAGGCAATCTCTAGTAATTGCGCAATTGTTTCCTCAGCAAATCGATAGCGTAAGATCTGGGCCGGATTCCCCCCCACGATCGCATAGGCCGGAACATCCTTTGTTACCACTGACTTTGCCGCCACAATGGCACCATCCCCAATCGCCACACCCGGCATGATCACCGACTCATATCCCAGCCACACATCATTACCAATCACCGTATCCCCTTTCATCACCGCCCCTTCATCTGCCGCAGCAACCCGTTCCCAGCCATGACTAAAAATGAAGAAGGGATAGGTAGAAAACCCGGCCATTGAGTGATTCGCGCCATTCATAATGAACTTCACTCCTCGGGCGATCGCGCAAAATTTCCCAATCATCAGTTTGTCACCAATAAACGGGAAGTGATACAACACATTGCGCTCAAAGTTTTCCGAATCCTCTGGATCATCGTAGTAGGTGTAATCACCAATAATGATGTTGGGATTGTTAACGGTATTTTTGATAAAACAAATCTGGGGAAATCCTGCCATCGGGTGCAGGGTACGGGGATCAGGACCTTGCGCATTCATACAGATACCTTGGGAACAATGGGTGCGATTCTCCTGGAGAGACGCTATGCGAACGGGCCGACCAGGAGACCAGCCGATTACCGTCTTCTTTTTACGGACGAATGGCCACCTTTATGACCTGACGTTGTTGCATGGCGGTGAAGACAGCCGCTAAGTCCGTTAAGGGGCGTGTGTCACTCAGCAGGTGCTCAAAGGCGATCGTGCGACTGGCCAGCAGGGCAAGGGCTTGCCGTACATAGCTAGGGGTATTGTGGAAAACCCCCTTGAGGGTCAGTTCGCTATAGTGCAGGCGTTCCGTATCGACCTGAATTTGGGTGTTGCGCGGGCAGCCCCCGAACAGGTTGACGGTTGCACCGGGACGGGCACAGGCGATCGCCTGCTCCCAAGTGGCTGGCACCCCCGTCGCCTCGACCACAATATCAGCCCCTCGCCCCTCGGTAAAGCCTTGCACCCAGGCCACCCGATCCGGCTGCTGGTGATAATTCAGGGTGCGCACCGCCCCCAGGGTGTGCCCAATCGCCAAACGTGGGTCATGGCCGCCGACTAGGGAAACCACCGCCCCCTGTTGGGCCAGGACGGCGACAAACATAAGACCAATGGCTCCATCCCCCAGGACAAGCACCTGATCGCCCGGTTGGGTATTGGAGCGGGCCGCCCCGTGCAGGACACAAGCCAGGGGTTCGGTGAGGGCCGCAAGGGCGTCGGGCAGGTCCGGGGGAATGGGTAAGAGGTTGTGGCGGACGATCGCAGCGGGGAGCTTGAGATATTCGGCAAAGGTGCCGTTATTAAATAGTAGGTTAGCGCAGAGGGAAAACGCCTGACGCTGGCAATAAAAGCACTGCATACATGGGGCAGAATTATTCGCCACGACCCGATCTCCGATCCGCCAGCCAGAGACCCCGGCCCCGATCGCCACAATTTCTCCCGCCGCCTCATGGCCAAAGGGAACCGGGGGTTTAAGCATCTTGGCATGGCCCCCCCGCCGCCACACCTTGAGATCCGTGCCACAGGTGGTTGCTGTTGTTACCCGGATCACCACTTCCCCTGCCGCTGGGGTGGGATCGGGGAGAGTTTCCAACCGTAAATCTTCCTGACCGTATAGAACTGCCGCTAACAAAATGTATCTCCCTGTGATCGTTGCTGGCCGATCTTGTCCGATCGCGATCACGTCGCATCAGCGCCAGATGGGGCATCCCACCTTATAAACCGAACCATCATAAACCGGACCATCGTACCTTATAGGCAATTTCTTCGATGGGCAAGCGATCGCAATCCCAATCAGAATACCGAAGTTGTAGGCGTTGTTCACCGGCATATTCGACCAGGCGACCGCTATACAACTTAGCCTCCGTACCCAGGCTTTGGATGCGGACCTTACCATTAAAGACCGTTGCACGGGCCAGATAAATCACCAGATCATCACGGGAAGGACGGTTAACCGTCGTACTGGCCGTTAGGTGGGCTAATCCCCGTTCATCCATTTCTTGCGCTAGGGCCATCGCCGTATTCCGCACCCCGCGAATGGCGACAATATTGGCCGCAACGGCCATCGTGATGTTAACGCCTTCGTCAGTTAGGATCGCGTTGTTAGAGAGGAAGTGAAAGTTGCGCTCTCCGAGATCACTCCGAATCCGACGATGAATTAAATTATCGGGATGGTAGTTCGTTAGGGTACCCACGATCGCGCCGCAGGCATCACGGGGTTCGCGCCAGGGCGACTCACGGGTTTTGCCGTAAACCTGTTGACCATTTTCGCGTAAACGTCCGACGTGGGTTTTCAGGTCGATCGCGACGAGGGAAATGGACTGGGGATTGCCGTCATAGACGCGCCGCTTGAGGGGTTCGTCCAACTCATGGGCCACGGTGACGTGGGCGAGGGTGGCCCCATTGTCCGTGCCGCCCCCGGCGGGGAAGAAGGCTTCTAACTTGAGTTCGCCAATTTCCGAGAGGGTGGCAAATCGCGAGGCGACCACATCCCGGTAGCGCTTGGTCGCTTCGCCCTGGTGGATGCGATCGCCGCAGTTGGTATAGGCCAACGTTGTGACGACGCTGGGTAAGCTCATATCCGCCCCACACGCTTTCATGTCCGTTGGGCCAGAAGCGGCCAGTTGCAGTTCATCCCGCAGAATTTGTAAGCCATTGATCAGTGTATAGCGATCGCTGACAATCTCGTTTAGATAGTTGTGGTAGGCGTTGCGTTCCATACCAAAACTGGCGGCAAGTTGCCAGAATCTCTCGACCCGCGCTTCGGTGGGGGCAGCATCAAAGGGCAAAACCATACAAAACCATAGCGATTGTCTAAACGGTGTCGGGGGGAAGAGCGGGCGAGTGGGAAACAGCCCCTTCAGGAACGATCATGGCAGGCTGACAAGAAGAGACGCCTAATGGGGCTTTACCCCCATATTGATCTGGGCTAGCTCAGTGCTCCCGATTATAGTGCGGATTATGGAGGGTAGAGTCATGTACCATGCTACTTTTCGACCCTATCGTCGCCTGTTTTCACCGCCGCTCCAAACCCACCACGGGGCTTGGCCGGTGCGAGAAGGCATGGTTGTGCGGTTGATAGATGCTTCCCCAACGGTGATGTTGCCCAATTCTCCAGCGGGGACACGAGGCGATTCTCCAAGGGAGACGCTACGCGATCGCGCCAGGGTTGGCTGGGGGGAAATTGCGCCGATTCCCTGGTTTGGGAGTGAATCCTTTCCGCAAGCCTGGGCCTTTTGCCAACAGTTGCCTCCCTTACTGCCCGATATCCCGGATCTCGCGATTCCCTCTGAGTTAACGGCCTGTCAATTTGGCTTGGAAACAGCCTGGTTAGCTCTGGTTGATCCGGGTCCGCCGTTACCGCCAGAGGCCGATCGCCCCTCTGCTCTCTGTGGGCTTTTAGCGACGGGTGCTGCCGCGTTAACCCAGTGGCCAACGGTTTATCATCAGGGTTACCGGACGTTGAAATGGAAAATTGGGGTGGCGGCGATCGCTCAGGAAATCGCTCTTTTTCAAGAACTACTGACCCAATTACCCGCAGAGATTACTCTTCGTTTAGATGCGAATGGTGGTTTGACTCGGGATGAGGCCGTTGCGTGGTTAAAGGTCTGCGATCGCGTGCCCGATCGGGTTGAATTTCTGGAACAACCTTTGCCCCCAACCCAGTTGGCCGAGATGATCACCCTCAGTCAGCAGTTTGCGACACCTTTAGCGCTGGATGAATCGGTGGCAACTTTGGCGCAATTGGAGGATTGCTATCAACACGGTTGGCGGGGAATTTATGTGATTAAACCCGCGATCGCGGGATCACCCCGTGCCTTACAACACCGCTGTCAGGATTATGGGTTGGATACGGTGTTTTCCTCGGTGTTTGAAACGGCGATCGCGCGTCACGCGGCGCTCCGGCTTGCCTATCAACTCTCCCCGGCTCCCCGTCGTCCGGGTTTTGGCACGGGCCACTGGTTTGATGGGACGGATAGGTTGCAGGCAGGGGAGGCTGAACAGATTTGGGGAGCGTTAGCTAGGTAGGGGGCTGCATGTTTTAGTGACGATATGCGCCAGATAGAAGCCTCTTCCCCGCGATATGATGAAGCCATGAAAGCGATTGCCCTCAACGCCGACCCAGAAACCGCCTACGAACCCTTCGCAGGCGAAAACGAGCGTTTTGACACTACCGAAATGCTCTATCGGGCGATGTATCACAAGATTGGGAACGAAGTCTCTATCCTTAAAAGCATTGCCCATCGCCTCCTCCGCAAAATTGAAACCGAACATCCCATCGTCCGCGAAATTATTCGTGATTTAGACGACCTACAAGCCAGCGTCAACCGTCAGCGTGTCGCCGAAAAAACCGCGATCGCTAATATCCCCCGCGATAACTACCAGCAACTCATTGAAGTCGTCTCCAAAACCGCCCACGACATCGCCGATGAAGTCAATAACATCCTGGCAACCATCGAATCCAAAACCCGCCGCACCCTGCGCAAACTCCCCTCCGATTCACCCTTAAAAGCCAACTTTGAAAAACTCCTGGCCCAACTCGAACTTACCCAAGCCGCCCTCAACGATCTCAAATCCATCAACGAAGGCATGGTTATCCGCCGTCATCGGTTCCCCGTGCGTAAACTCTTCGAGAAATGGGAACCCGCCAATTGGTCCAGCCGCCCCCGCATCCAAAAAACAAGAGTAACCTTCAAACTTGAAAATCCCGATGCCGAATTTGATGGCGACGAAGAAAAAATTAAAAGTATCCTCAACGAACTGGTTGAAAACTCGCTTAAACACAATCAAGATCACCCCGATCTCTCTATTTGGATGACCGCTAAAGACCTGCTTAATCCCCAGGATATTGGGATGCCAACCGTACCTGGCGATCGTAAATACCTCTACATTCAAATTTCCGACAACGGCAAAGGCATCCCCCCAGACAAAAAGGACTGGATCTTCCAACCCCTCAATACAACCTCTCCCGAAGAAAAAGGTAGTGGTCTAGGTTTATTCATTGCCCGTAAAACCCTTCAAAAAATGGGAGGCTATATCCGCGAAGTGGGCGAAGCCGGTAGAGGGGCAAGATTCCAAATCTATATTCCTTATCCGGATCAAGTGATTTAGTGAGGTCCTATGCAACGGGAAAACGTTCATATTTTGGCAATTGAAGACAATACTCGATTCCTCGACGAATTATTGGAATGGCTCCAGGGTGAGTTTGGGTATCAAGAAGTCATTACCGCTACCAGTGCCGCTGAGGCCGAGCAGAAACTACAATCCCCCTGCGACATTGTGGTGGCCGATATGCGCATGGAACGCGATGACAGCGGTTTCACCATCCTGGATTATGTCCAACGCAATAACCTTTCCACAGTCGTCATCATCCTGACCGCCAACGATACCGTTGCCGATTGCCGTCGTGCCTTCCGATCGGGGGCCTGGGATTACATTTCCAAAAACATGACCGGCGAAATTCAGTGGTTTGACGCCCTGGATCAATCCATACAGGACGCGATCGCCTACCTGAATCGCTGGGGTAACCGCCCCAATCAACAGTGGTTTGAAGAAAACCGCGCTAACCTGGAAGCCCAATACTGGGGACGTTGGATCGCGATCGTGAACCAAACTGTCATCGAAAACGCGGATACTGAAAGTGAACTTCTCAATCGTCTGGAAGAACGCAAACTGCGACGCTTTACCACCACCATTCAAAGCATTGGTGATCTACGGCCAATTCCCGAATTAATTGCCCTCGGTGAGAGCGATCGCCTGGAATTCAAAACCACCCTACAATGGGATATCCGAGAAAATCATCCGAATAAAAGCTTGCAACAAAGTAGCTTGAAAACCATCGTCGCCTTTCTCAATACCAATGGAGGAACTTTACTCATTGGCGTTGAAGACAACGGCAACCTTTACGGCCTAGAACAAGACTTAAAATGCTTTAAGAACCCATCCATAGACCAATTTGAGCGACATCTCATGCAACTCATTGAAAGTAATATTGGTAAACGATTTCTACCCTTGATTAAGGTTCGCTTTGCCAAGCTAGAAGACAAAGATATCTGTGGCGTTTATGTTAGGCAGTCTGATAAAAAGGCATTCCTGAAATCAGAGAAAGGGATCGATCTTTACGTGCGCACGGGTAACGCCACAAAATCCCTAACGGTGCCCGATATTTACGACTTTCTGTAAGGGACCGTCACAAACCAATCGTTGGGCAGCGATCGCCCTACCCTCCGCAAATCCCCTCCTGGCCAGACACACTCAAATCATACTGATAGACGGCTGCTCCCCCCAACGATCGCGGTTGGGCTAACACGGCACTGCGGGCCGCTGCATTCAGATCCGGGTGACCCAAATCAATCACTGGACCCGCAATCACCTGCCCCTGGGCATCCGTTTCCACCGTCGTATATCCCGTTTGGGCCGCGATCGGGCAAGCACTGGCTGGATAGGGAACAATCACCGTTACTGGGGGAGCGGTAACCGGAACTGGGGATACGGCCACTGCTTGCGTTTCAACCGCGTAATCAGGACTGGCCGTTGGGGCGTCCAGGGCTGGGGTTACGGTCTCGCCCCCATTATGGGGTGTGGCAACCTCAAGATCCGCACGGGCCACCGTTAGCGGCCCCCCTAGATCACTTGCCTGACCACTGCTCGGCCCGTCAGCCACCCTAGCCTCAGTGACTGTGGGAGGCGCAGTTGCCCCAGGGTTCGGAGAGTCAGGAGCAGGCGTTGTCACCCCAGCCGTTGGCGTCGCCTCGGCCCCCTCGCCCAACCCATTGTCTAAGCCATCACCACTAATGATTACCGTTCGCTCAACCGCACCCGATCGCGATTGGGGCGGGCCAACGGCCATCTGGGCCGGAGCCGGAGGGGCATACCAGTCCAACGGAATAATCGGCGGTGGGGCAGGCAAGCCGGTAAAGGCATTAGCGGGGAAGGGCACAGGCAGGGGGGCCAGTTGTGGCAATCCCGGTAGACTAGGCAGACCCGAAAAAAGGCTACGGGCGTCGGGGGGCGCGGCTGGCGGTGTGATCGGGGCTTGCCCAAATAGCTGGGAAAGATCCAGTGGGGCTGGGTTAGCGTTGGGCAACTGGGCCGCCTCTTCCGGTGTCAGTTCAATCACGCCCACGGGTCGCTGGACGATCGCCGTCGAAAAGCCACTATTCGCCAACCAGGACGGTAAGGCCAGTAATAAAATCGCATGGATACCGATCGAGGTGAGGGTTGCTGGCGAGAGGGATTGGCCCAGCAAATAGGGCAAGCGACTGAACCTGACCAGAAAACCCGTGTGCATAGCCCCCTCCTCTAGAATCAATGTGCCACTTTGAGTCTGTCACGCCTCCTACCGTCCACTGTAACCAGATTTATCGCGAAATCACGCCCGATCGTCCCAAATCCCCCAACAAAGCCTACCTAACCTGCAAAGATCAAACCTGCATGGGACCTGGAACCTGGGGACGGCGGCTCACTGTCGCGGCGGGGCAAAGATCGGCGAGTTCACAGCGATCACAGGCGGGATTGCGGGCCATACAAACCGCACGACCGTGGTAGATCAGGCGAATCGACCAGTTTTCCCAGTCCGGCTGGGGCAGCAGGTGCATTAACTCCTGCTCAATCCGCAGGGGATCGGTCTTGTCCGTCAGCCCTAACCGTTGGCTCAGCCGTTTCACATGGGTATCCACCGTGACGCCCATATTGATGCCATAGCCATGCGCTAGGACCACATTCGCCGTTTTCCGGGCTACACCGGGCAGTTGCAACAGGTCTTCCATCAGCTTGGGGACTTGACCGTGGAAGCGATCGACAATCATTTGGCAGGCCGCCTGAATATTTTTGGCCTTATTGCGATAAAAGCCCGTCGATCGCACCAGATTTTCCAGTTCTTCCAGATCCGCATTTGCCAGCGAGGGCGCATCGGGAAACCGGGCAAAGAGGGCCGGGGTCACCTGATTCACCCGCTCATCGGTGCATTGGGCCGACAGCATAGTGGCCACTAATAACTGCACAATACTTTCGTACTTGAGGGTACAGGTAGCGTCTGGGTATAGGCGCTTAAGACGCACCAAAATCTCCAGCGCCCGTTGGCTTCTCTGGGCATGTTTGCGGCTAATACTCATTAACGGCGACTCATGGGCGGGAAATAAATGGGGACAGGAATTGCCTGGACTACCTACGACGAAATCGCTATTGCAATAGCCGTTGCACCCATTCCAACTGGGCCGTATCCCGCACAATCAAAAATACCCCCAGCCCCAATAACAGGACCAGTCCCGTTTGCATGACCCCTTCCTGTAACCCCGTTGGCAGGGGCTTACCCCGTACCCCTTCCACCAGCAACAAGAGTAATTGCCCGCCATCCAGGGCGGGTAGGGGCAGGATATTGATAATGGCCAGGTTAATGCTAATAAAAGCCGCAAAGGTGAAGAGACTCAGGGCATCGGCTTGGGCAATATTGGCCCCCATTTCCACAATCTTCACTGGCCCCGATACCTGACCCGCCGTATCCCGGAAGTGGGTAATCAGCAGCCCTAGGCCCTGAATGATTTGCTCAATGATATTTTGGAACTCGGTGGCCGCCAGGGTAAACAATTCGATCGGGTGATGGGGACGACGGTAAATGGGCATCCCATTGGGAAAAAGTTGCACCCCAATGCGGCCTTTGCCATCACTCCCTAGCGTTGGAGTAACCGTTACGGGCAGTTGTTCCTCCCCCCGCTGCAAGGTTAGGTGCAGGGCTTGGCCGGGATGATCCTGAATCAAGCCCATGAGCGTGGGGATGGCGGTTTTGGACGCGGCTAGGGGTTGCCCCTCGACTGCCAGGACAATATCCCCGGCCTTGATACCTGCTTGAGCTGCCGGGGACGTTTCAGCCATGACTTGGGGGATCACCACCCCAGGTTGATAGCGAATACCATCGGGAATACCCACAATCCCCAGTTGGCTCACCAGCAGGCAGTAGGCAAACACCAGGTTGGCGATCACGCCCGCACTAATCACGATCGCCCGATCCCACAGGGGCCGATTTTGCAATAGGTTGGGATCATCGGCGGGGATGTCGGAGTCGGGGTCCTCATCTGGAAAACCGACAAATCCCCCTAGAGGGATTGCCCGCAGCGCATATTCGGTTTCGGGTCCCTGGTAACGCCAGAGCACGGGGCCAAAGCCGATCGAGAACTTACTGACCCGAATCCCCTGGCTACGGGCGGCCAGGAAGTGGCCCAATTCATGCACCACGATCAAAACGGCTAAAACGCCGATCGCGCCAACATAGGCGAGGCCGTTGGCCCCGGCCCCCGCTGTCCCACTGACTGCCAAAACCGACATATTAAGATTTCACTCAAGTTGGTTACGTTTCTTTAGCTATTGTAGTCTGAGGTCAACTGAGTGTTGACGGAGTATCCGGGGTGCTTTAGGGGTTCCCTGCCGGTCGTTCTCTACGCTTATCCCCTAAGCCCCCGTCGCCACCAATACCTCGCCCTTGAGCATCCGCGACGCCGCATCCAGTAACGCTTCTTCCAGATAGGGCTTGGTAAAGTACCCACTTGCACCCAGTTGGATGGCCATTTGCCGGTGGCGATCGGCCCCCCGTGAGGTGAGCATGGCGATCGGAACTTGGCTGAGGTGGGGGTCTTTTTGCAGTCGCGAGAGCAATTCCAAACCATCCATCCGGGGCATTTCAATATCGCAGAAGACGAGATCACAGGGGAGACCCGATCGCAGTTTTTCCCAAGCCTCCTGACCGTCGCGGGCTTGCTCTACCCGGTAACCCGACTTGGTAAAGGTCATGGATAGCAATTCGCGGACCGTGATCGAGTCGTCTACGATCAACACCGTGGGTTCGGTGGTCGTTGCTTCGATCTCCACTGACGGCGGCTGTTGCTGCTCCCACATACTGCTGGTGCCACCGCGCATCCGGCCCATTGCGAGGTCAATTAACTCCAACACATCCGCGATCGGCATAATGCGGCCATCCCCCATAACCGTCGCCCCGGCAATACCAATGGGTTTGGGAACGGGACCTTCCAGTTGCTTAATCACAATTTCCCGTTCACCCTCTACCTGGTCAACCTGGAGGGCCACAAAGTTACTGGCACTGCGCAGAACCACTACGGAGATGATGTCATCATCCAGGGTTCCCCCACCGTAGATACTGCCCCGCCCCATTTGGCGGTTGTATTTGAGTAGATCGGCGAGGGGACGGAAGGGCAGCAGCGTATCCCGCCAAAGAATGCAGGTTTGGCCCTCTTCATTGGTTTGCACCCGATCCCTGGGGACATCGAGCATATCTTCTACCCCGTCCATCGGGAAGGCAATGCGGGTACGGTTGCTTAAGCACAGCAGCGCCTTGGAAATACTCAGGGTCAGCGGTAGCCGAATCGTAAAGGTTGTGCCTTTGCCCAGGGTAGAGTCGGTGGTGATCGCGCCGCGAATTTCGCTCAGGCTGGTCCGCACCACGTCCATGCCCACGCCCCGCCCCGCAAAGTCATCCGCTTTGTCCTTAGTGCTAAACCCTGGTAGGAACAGTAGGTCATAGGCATCCAGCCGACTCATGGTCTGGGCCTCTTGGGGGGTAATCAACCCCTTCTCAATCCCCTTGCGTTTGACCCGATCGGCATCAATCCCGGCCCCATCATCGGCGATCGCAATCACGGTTTGGTTACCGGTGTGGAAGGCCCGAATGCTGATCCGTCCCTTAGGGGGCTTGCCTGCGGCGGTCCGTTCCGCTGGGGTCTCAATTCCGTGGGTAATGGCGTTATTCACCAGGTGGGTGAGGGGATCGTACAACTGCTCCAGGATCATCTTGTCGATCAGCGTATCCCGCCCTTCAACTTGTAAATCTGCCTGTTTCCCACACTTGAGGGAAATATCCCGCACGGCCCGTGGCAGGCGATCGGCTGCTTGGGCAAAGGGCACCATGCGCGATCGGGTCAGGCTTTCTTGCAGTTGGGTTGTAATTTGGCGGAATTGCCGGGTGATCTGATCGGTTTCATCCCCGGTGAATTCAATATCCGAAGCCGACTCCCGCACCCGGACGATGAGTTCAATCATTTCCTGGGACAGGGTATGGAAGGCGGTAAAACGGTCCATTTCCAGGGCATCAAAGCTAACCCCCGTTGAATGGTCGCCGCTGCCGTTGCTGGTGTGGCTAGCCCCCGTTGTGGGGGCCTGGTGACCCTGACGGTGGGAGAGCAGTGAGGCTTCCAGCAGCGATCGCTCATACAGATCCCGCATCCGCTGGCCCACATCGCTTAACTGCTGCACCTGGTAGAGCAGGTTGTCCAGGAATTGGCGCAGGCGTTCCTGGTTTTGCTCCAGGCTATTGCGGCTGACCACTAATTCCCCCACGAGATTGCTGAGGCCGTCCAATTGCTTGACGGGTACCCGCATGGTTTGCTCGACCATTGCCCCCCGCCGCCGCCCGATCGGCGTCTGCACTCGGTTAGCCGCGACCGCTGGTCCGCCTAGGGTTTCATCAGCCGCCTTCAGGAGCTTTTCTAGGTCGTCAAATTCGTCATCTTCTACCTTGAGAGCTTTCGTCGCTGGAGCCGCTACCACAGGGCCGGGGACTTGACTGACGCCCCTATCTTCACCGAGCAGGGATTCCAGGTCAGAAAAGTCGGTTGCTTCGGTTACCGGGGCGGTCACGGCTGCTGATGCTTGGGGCGCTGGCGATGCCTCCGCTTCCAATAAGGCGTCCAGTTCTTCAAACCCCGCTGTTGGCCCCGTGTCCACGACTGCCATATCTTCTGCCAACAGGGCGTCCAACTCGTCTAAGCCCTCTAATTCAGACTCTAACCCAGGTGTGAGTTCCAGTCCGAGTTCCAAGCCTACTTCCGACCGAGCAGCCTCCACCGCGATCGCGGCTTCCTCTGCTTCACCTCCCAGATCACCCAGATCTAGGGCATCCAATGCCAGGGATTCCAATTCTTGATCCAGACCCGCAAAGTCCACATCAGCCGCTGCTCCATCACTAGTCACATCGACCAGGAGATCAATCTGCTCCAACCCCAGGGTGGTGGCAATGTCTTCTCCCTCCCCAACCTCGCTGGAGGGTTCAATGTCAATCTCGGCTAACTCTAGCTCCTCGTCATGGACAAAATCATCGAAAAGGTGTTCTGGAAATTCTTCCGTAGCGGCTTCTTCTGCCATCATCTCGGTTGGCGTCGTTGCCACCCCTAGCCCTTCAGGCGCTACCTCCATCGCTTGAACAGGCACAAACGCTGAGGCGGACGGTTCCTGGGCCACTTCCCTTTCCCCGGTCTCGCGATCACCCAAGGCTCCTAAGTTATCTAAATTATCCAGATCACCCAGATTGTCCAGATCACCCAGATTATCCCAATTCTCTAGAACACCAGCATCCCTCCCGACTTCTAGCAACTCGGTAATGACCGTTGCATCAGCTTCAGACAAGCCGCCTTCAGCCTGCTCTGCTAACAATTCGTCTAGCTCTGACTTCACGGCACTCGGCCAAGGGTGTTCGATCTCAGCGACGGCAGTCTCAGCAGGCAGCGCTTCTGGCTCAACGTCTAGATCGATCGCCGGCAAGGGTTCTGAGGCCATTTCGGCTAGCCAATCCTCACTGGTCAGTTCAGCTTCAGCCGCCGAGGGGGCGATCGCAGGTTCAACCCCAAAGAAGTCATTAATCTCTTCCGCCCAATTCGCAGGCAGTTCCGAGGTGATGGGCAGTGAGGGTTCGACTAACGCCGTCTTATCCGCTTCACTGCTATCCGTTAGGGTATCTTCCGTTGGGTCCGATAGGGTGCCCGTGGTGGGGGACGGACGATCGCGAGTGGCCGTATCGGTCGCATCGGTGAGGGCTGCATCGGTTTCGGTGAGCAGCAGTTCTTCTTCGCCAAACATCACCTCCCACGGATCAGTCACTAACTGACGTTGGGTAGCGGGGGGAACAAAGGCTTCCACGGCAGTCGCCAATTCCGACGTTGCCGGACTAGGGACATCTTCAAAACTGCCAAGGTCAAGGTCTGGCGCAGGGGAAGCCTCCTGATCTAGCTCATCCATCGCTAGGGCTTCAGAGAGGGCTTCTGCCTCTGGCCACTCGGTGTCTGACCAGCCAGTTTCCAGATTATCCAGGTCCGCTCCGCCCGCTGCGGTGATGGGGACCGTGGTTTCCAGCAATTCTGCCCAATCCTCCAGATCCCCTGCCCCTTGGACCTCGGTGAGGCTAACGGTAGCAAGCGATTCGGCGGTTTCATCAACAATCGCATCCAGGAATTCCCCAATGTCTGCCTCTAAGGCCGTCGCCCTGATCTCGGCAGATCCCGCCTCCGTTAGGGTCATCTCTTCTAATAAGGCGTCTAGATCGGCCTCCGCTTGGTCAACCGGGTACGCACTGGTTTCTGGCATGCCGGAGGCTGGAACAACCGGAGGGGGTGTTTCAGGTATCGCGGCGAGACCCGTATCGAACTCTAACATCTCTAGATCCCAGGCAGCGCTTTCCTCAACTACGGCTGCTTCCTCTGGTGGCACGGGCGGTACGGCGGTTGGCGTTGCCACCGCTTCGGCTGTTGTTTCGGGGGGTGCGGTTTCAGTCACCGCTTCGAGGCTTGCCAAGAGATCCGGCTCAGCCACGGAGAAGTCCTCGAAAATGGCCTCTAGACCCCGCAGGGCCGGATCGGTATCGTTTGCGGCGGTGGTGGCCGCTGAACCGCCGACATCCAATTCCGCCAGCAGTTCTTCAAAGTCATCTAGAGAGGCATCCGTGGCGGCAGTAGGGGGGGAAGCGATCTCAACCGCTTCTGACTCCTGATCCGGGCTACCGTAAATCGATAATAAATCTTCAAAACTGTCGGTATCGCTCGGTGCAACGGCTTGGCTTGATGCTGGGGCGGCAGCGGGGCTACCCGTATCGGCACCACTGTCATCGAGAAAATCCAGGAAGTCCAAGTCTTCAGTCACCAGGGTCCGTGGCTCCGCCGTGTCGGTGGCATGGGCCAGTAAATCCGTAAGATCGCCCGGTAAATCAGCCGTTGCCGACTCCGCCATCGCATTTGGCTCCTGGAACCCCAGCACTTCCTCCTCCCAACTAAGATCCAGGTCGGGGACCTCACCTTCAAACAGATCGGCAAGGGAGTTGAGTTCGGCCATCCCCACCTCTGGCCCCATTTTGGCCCCAGCTTCGGGAGATCCAGCGTTCCCCAGGGATGCTTCTAGGGTACGGGGGGCGGCAGCCTCGGTTACCGGAGCGGCCTCTGCCTCTGGGAGGGCCTCAAGCCCCAAGGAGGTGAGGACGGAGGGATCGGTTTCAGCGGTCGCTAGCCAGCTATCCAAATCATCCTCGGTGGGAGGGGCGTAGCTCGCCTCGGCAGGGAGCAAGTCTTGCAAGGCTGGGCTAATGGCGATCGCGTCGGCCCGTCCTGAGAGGACTAGCTCTTGGGCCTGCTTGACTTCTCGAATGACGATCGAAGCTAGGGCACGGTGAGAATTATTGGGGTTAGCGATCGCCTGGGCTACCGCCCGAATCAGGTCACACCAGGCATGGAGAGCAAACTGTTCCCCCGCTTGTTCGAGGCTCCGGCAAATCTCACGCAGTTGTTGGCGGGCCGGGGCAGAGTGTTCCGGTTGCTTGAATAGTTGCAACATTTCCCGCAGGCGTGTGGGGACGTCACTGCGAAAGATAAGTTGCAGAGCACTGTCTTCCGGCGGACTGGCGGGCAGTTCGACCACCGCAGGGGTCGTGATCGGGGGACGACTGGGGGTTGAAGGCGCGGTGCGGTGTGGCCCAGTGGTGCTCTCGGCGACCAGTTGATCCAGGTGTTGGCCTAGGGATTGTAAGACAGGTTCAACGGTTGCAATAATCCGACTGGCGCTGTCCTCCGTCAACCCCAAGGGGGTTTGCAATTCCTCCAGCAGATCACTCAGAGCATCAAATCCTTTCAAGAATAAGGACTCTAGGGATTGATCAACCTGGATAGGATGTTCCTGGAGAACCTTGAAATAATCCTCCAGACGGTGGGAAATTTTTTGGATACTGTCTAGCCCCAGCATGGCCGCTCCCCCCTTAACGGAGTGGGCAGCCCGGAAGAGTTCCTGAATCCCTTCTGGGTCGTCGATCGTGGTTTGCAGGGTCAGGAGGCCACGTTCGATCGTACTCAGATGCTCCTTCGCTTCTTCGATGAAGTAGCCCATGATCCGTTGTTGCTGATCCGGCTGCATAGCAGTATCCCTAGTTCTTCATATAGGCCGCGAGTGGTGGCTTCCCTGACCATTACTGGTCATCCAATGGGGTATCCCAGCGTTTAAGGGGGGCAGTCAGCTTGGGGGTGTCCCTAATGGCGCTAACTGATGGCGCTAACTGGTATGGCTCTAATGTACCCGATCCCATTTGAATCAGCATCATTCCTAGCGCTCCGTGGCTTCGACGCGGAACCGCTCCACCGAGTTGAGCAAGTCACGGGCAACCCCCACCAGACTTTGCAGTGAGGCCGATACCCGCTGGGCTTCTTGGGAGGTTTCCTGGGCCGTGAGTTCCACTGATTGCATCACCTGGGACACCGCCCGTGAAGTTTCGGTTTGCTCTACCGTGTCAGCCGTAATCGATCGCACCAGGGTATCAATCCGGTTGGACACCTGGATGATATCGTCGAGCGATCGCTTGGCCTGTTCTGCCAATTTCGTCCCCTCAATGACCTGCTGGGTGCCTTCTTCCATTGCGGTCATTACGGAACTGGTTTCCCCCTGAATTTGCAATACGATCTGTTCAATTTCCTTGGATGCCTTAGCAGCCCGATCGGCCAATTGGCGCACTTCATCCGCGACGATCGCGAACCCCCGGCCCGCTTCCCCGGCGCGTGCCGCTTCAATACTGGCATTCAATGCCAGCAGGTTCGTCCGCGAGGCAATTTGGGAAATCAAGGCCACAATCTTAGAAATTTCCTGGGAGGATTCTGCTAAGCGCTTCACCTTGCGGGTCGTTTCCGCCACCGTTTCCCGAATCCGCAAAATCCCCGCCACAGTGCGTTCTACCGCTTCACCGCCCTTCCAGGCACTTGCCGAGGCCGATCGCGCCACATCTTCCGCCTCACGGGCACTTTCTGCCACCCGTTGGATCGAGTCAGTCATCACCTGGACTGAGTTGAGGGTAACGGCCAGCTCTTCCGCTTGTCGCAAGGCGTCCGCTGACAGCCCCCGGGCAAACTGTTCGTTATCCGAGGCTCCCTTGGCCACCTGACGCGTGGCTTGCTTCACTTGGACGACGATTTCCCGCAGGTTTTGGATGGTGAGGTTAAACGAGTCAGCCACCGCCCCTAGCACGTCTGCCGTGACCTCCGCTTGGACGGTGAGGTCGCCCCGTGCAGCCCCTTCCACGTCGTCGAGGAGTTTGATCACCTGGCGTTGCAGATCCTCCTTGGCCCGTTCCATTTCATCGGCTTTGCGTTGGGCTTCCGCTGTAACCGCTGTCATCGATTGCATCATACGGTTAAAGCCTACGGCCAATTGTCCCCATTCATCCTCGGCATGGGGAACGGCCCTCGCATTCAGGTTGCCCTGAATGACGGCATCAAAGCGAGACTGTAAATCGGTGACCGATCGCTGAGTTTGCTGATTCGCAACGCCATTGAGGAGGAGGGTGGTCGCCCCACTGGTGACCCCAGCCACCACCGCCATCAGCAGCCCAGTCCGTTGCAACTGACCCACCACAGCGGGGTTGCGATCGGTCGCCTGATTGGCCGCGACATAACTGACCACCGCGACCGAGAGGAGGGAAACAATACCAGCTGCCCCTGCGGTAATCCAGCGTTTAGACGCCATCGGCGCATTGAGGAAGGGTGCTAACCAGCCCTGTTCTGCGGCAGCCTCTTCCACAGCCTCCGGGGTAACTCCAAAGGCTGCCGCCCCGTCGGCAGCGGTATCAAAATTGAAATCCAGGTTTTCACCCGAAAAGGAAGTCGGGGGCTGGCGGAACCCAGAAGTCCGCACCGATCGCCGACGCTCCGCCTCATCGTTCAAGGAAAAATCAGAGTCCGTGGGAAACTCACCTGTCAGTTCGCCGGAAGTATCCGACAGATCAAAATCGGGTAGGTTACCCACATCGTCAAAATCCTCAAAATCATCTAAAAAACCAACCCCACTTTGGCTACCTGCACTGCCCGTAGCGGGTGCCACAGGCATCCCCTGGGCGTCCGTATCAAAGGTATCTTGACTGCCAATGGTTTGATCTTCAAATGCCGAGGCAAAGGCTTGGCCACCGTTATCAGTGGCCCCCGCAAAGGGATGCTCAAACTCATTCAGCCCAAAATCCTCCTCAAAGCTGAAGTCATCGTGAGCTGGTTGGTGCACAAAGGTATGATTAGCATCAGCACCAGACGCTTCTGCCCCCGCCGCCGGGAAGGTAACCGCATCACTATCCGGTGGGTTGAAGGCTGCCGTATCCAGGTCGGGCAGGAACATGGTGGCACTATCTTCCGCCCGTGCGAAGCTAGGGCCATCTCCCAGGTTGGCGGGTGCGGCCCCGCCCATATCCATATCTAGGGCATCCTCAAAATTAAAGTCGGGCATCGCCCCCGCATCCCCCAGTTCGGCATCAGGGGAGAGTGAGGCAGACAAGTCGATGCCAAAGTCATCGGCTAAATCACTTCCGGGGAAGTTATTCTCGGCAAAAGTATTGGCCGAGAACGCGTTGTTCGAAAATTCATCCGTAAAGTCCCCTTCCGGAGCCGCAAAGTTAAAGGGAGATTCGGCAGTTTCCCCGCTGGAGAAATCGGTTTCAAACTCTTCATCGCTAAAAGGGTTGCTGGCAAAATCGGTCGTGACCCGTCCGCCTGCCCCCATCGACTCATCCACACTGCCAGCCGCAAAGGGATTCTCAAAGGGGTTGGCGGTTTCGGTTAGGTCCTCTCCGGCGAAATGGTTGTTATCCAGGGAGAAGTCGTCAAAGTTAAAGTCATCGTTGCTATCAAAGGCGGCACTCCCCCGCTCCGACAGGACCTCGGTCGCGCTACTGCTAGCTGTTGTCTCTGATGCGACAGCACCATTATCGGTCCCTGACCCCTCGGCATAGGCTGGGGCACTACCGCCAAATTCTTCCACATCCCCTAACCCTTGGTTGGCCAAGGTGACATAGTCCGGATCGGTGGTGAGGCTGAGAACGGCTTGGTATTCCCTGCGGGCAGTCTCATACTGCTGCAAGCCATAGCAATAAATATGGCCGCGCAGGAGGTGGGCGCTGAAATCGTCGGGCTGATGTTCGATGAGTTCATCAATAAAGCCCGCAGCCTCTTCGTATTGTTGAGCAATATAGGCTGCTTGGGCTTTCTGATAAAGTTGCGAGTATCCTGTGCTTGACGCCATCGATGACTTCTCCTGCCGCTTTAAGTGTCCTGGAAATATCGGCAGTCTAGGCTGCCCACCGTGCTGACCGAATAATGGCTGCCTGGTCAAGCAGCCGCAATGTTTCACCTGCGTCCTCGTTCAAAACCCATTCCCCCCGTAAAAAGGGCAGAATGCTGTCAGGTACATTGCTTGCAATTTGTAACTCGTCGAGATCGAGCCAGTCCATGCCCACAATTTGGTCCACAGCCAGCCCTAGAATAGTGTCTTGGTCCTGAACGGCAACCACCGAAATCTCGTTACGATCGGTATTAAGGAGGGTGGTATCCCCTAGAAATTGCCCCAAGTCGGCAACCCAAATCACTTGGCCGCGTAGGTTGAGGGTTCCCAGGAGCAGGGGAGAAACATTGGGTATGGGGGTAATGCGATCGGGGGAAAGGGAAATCACCTCCTTAATCCCGACGGCATGGAGGGCAAACTCAGTACCGGCAGGCACATAGAATCGGAGGTGTAACTCACCTTCGGGATTACCCATCCCCTCATCCGATCCCTGGAAAGCAGGTACCTGCCCTGGCCCTCGGCCCTTGAGAAAATCTGAACTTGCGACCATACCCTCTCTCTTCTCCCACTATCCGCGCAAAAGCTGTTTGACGGTCCCAACCAGTTCCGTTGGCTGAAATGGCTTGGCAATGTAGGCATCTGCACCCTGGCGCATTCCCCAATAGCGATCGAATTCTTCGCCCTTGGAGGAACACATCACCACAGGGATATCCTGGGTTTTGGTATCGGCTTTGATCCGCCGACACACCTCGTACCCATTCATCCGGGGCATAACAATATCCAATACGACCAGATCTGGACGCTGAACTTGGATCTGCTCTAAGGCTTCGACACCATCACTAGCAACATAGACCTTCAGACCACTATTCTTTAATAGCTCAGTGATCATCTCCCGTTGCGGCACACTGTCTTCTACCACTAGCACTAGACTCATTACGCTTGCCCTTCCAAGTCGCCGCGCTCATTGCCCATGACCAAAGCCATAGCAGTCGCAGGATACGCTGCTTCCCTGTTAGTATAGTCTCTAATTTCTAATGTAAACCCAGTCGGTCGGGATCTGTCTAGCAGATTTTTAGCACTGTGGGTCTGTCCTGACGGGAACCCCCTTCTATCCCGCAAGCGCAGGGCATTCGCTGGCTGAGTATTCTGGCCCTTAGGACGTGAAGCCCCCTAAGAAACAGGACGATGCCTGACCCGCAGGGAGGGAATGGGGGGGGCGGGCAAAAAATTGCTTACGCCAGTGAGCATCCGCTTGGCGATCGCTTCGCACTTCCAGCAACCGTATCCCCGTCGTGGGCAGCGGATTTAACCAGCCCTGGAACTGTTGCCAGTCGGTTATCCGAATATGCTCAATACCGGAGGTGGCGCAGAATTGGGCAAAGTTAATCTGCTGGGGCGTTGCAAAAAATTCGGTGAAGGGGGGGTCAAACTGGGCGATCGACAGTGACTCAAAAATGCCCCCGCCATTGTTGTTAATCAGCACGATCGTCAAATGACCGACCAGCTTTTTCCCTAGCAGTAGCCCATTGGTATCGTGCAGGAGGGCTAAATCCCCGGTTAACAGGACGCTGGGTTGATGGCGATGGGCAATGCCTAAGGCGGTTGAGAGAATGCCGTCAATGCCGTTGGCACCTCGGTTGAAAAAGGGACGAATTTGGCGATCGCCGGGGGGCCAAAACCATTCCACATCGCGCACGGGGGTACTGTTGGCGATGAAGAGGGGCGTCCCGATCGGGAGCGTCTGGGCTAACAACCATGCCACTTTGCCTTCAAACGGGTTTGATAATGCGGCTAGGGTCGCATCTATTTCGGTGCGTGCTCGGTGCTCGGCTTCGGTCCAGGACAAGCAATAGGCGGTTGGGGCGTAGGCAGTAGCGGGAGCAATTTGGGTTGTGATGAGCGTGCTCAAGGTTTCTAGGGATAGCCGCAGGTGTTGGGTGGGACCGTGGAGGGGGTCAAAGTTGTGGTCACTGGCATCGACGATCCAGCGCTGGGGTTGCACCTGGGTAAGCCACTGGCGGAGTTCCTTGCTGGTGGGTAGTTCGCCAATTTGCAAGACAATTTCTGGGCAGACCGTCGCCCGCCACTGGCGATCGCGTAGCAGCCAATCATAGGTGGTGATCAACGCGGGACAGAGGGCCTGGAAGTTCCGCAATGGGGATAATCCCTCTGCTAATACGGGCCATTGCAATCGGGTGGCCAACGCCGCGATCGCTTGACAGTATGCCTGCGGATCATAGGGTTGGGCCAACCCGACGATGATGAGGCCGCGATTCTCCGGGGCAGACGCGGCGCGAACACACTGCCACCAATGTTGGACGGTGGTGAGTAGGGAAGTCAGGTTGGCGCTGGCCGGGTCAAGGGCAAAACGTGAAGAGGGGGTGCCGGGGCGATCGGGGGCAACCGGGTCTACTGGAGAGGCGACCGGATCGTGAATTCCGGCAAAAAACACGGCTGGTTCAAAGTCCTGCATCTGGTCTGCGATCGCCGGATCAACGATTGGTGTCAGGGGTTCCCGCAGTGGCACATTGAGGTGAACCGGTCCCGCCACCGGCCATTGGGTCCGTTCCCAGGCATGGACCAGCGTTTGGCGCAAGTAGGCTAACCGATCCACGGCCACATTCGGGGTTGCCAATTCCGCCTGCCAGTTAGGATAGCTGCCGTAGAGCTTGATCTGATCAATGGTCTGCCCCGCATGGCACTGGCGCAACTCCGGGGGCCGATCGGCGGTCAGGATCAGCACCGGGACCTGGCTTTCATGGGCCTCAATCACCGCTGGGTAGAAATTAGCCCCTGCCGTCCCCGATGTACACACTAAAACCGCTGGTCGTCCCGATCGTCGTGCTAATCCCAGGGCAAAAAAACTGGCCGAACGTTCATCCAGCACCGGGATCGCCTCAATGCCGGGATGGGCCGCCAAGGCGATCGCCAACGGGGCCGATCGCGACCCCGGACACACCACCGCCGTGGCCAGTCCCAGTCGATACAGGGTCTCCGCCAACACCGAAGCCCAAACCGTATTGGTATTGCGATCGTCAATCCCCACGTCGCCTGTCACCCAGCCCACTCACGATTTCCTGATTTCCCGATTCCAACTCCCATCACAACCATTCCCCAAGCAGCTTGCCTGTTCCTCAACGCCTACCCCCCCTTTTCTCTCTCCTAACGCCTAACACCTAACCCAATGCCCGTAACAGTCCTTGCAGTTTTAACTGAATTTCCGCCAGTTCCTTCTGCGGGTCTGACCCTACCACAATCCCGGCCCCGGCATACAGTTGGGCGCGATAGCGATGGGCGGTCTCAGGGGGATCATGACGCAACAGGGCAGAGCGAATCCCGACCCAAAACTCACTATTCCCGCGATAGTCCACCCAGCCTAAGGGGGCGGCATACAAGCCGCGTTCAAACGACTCGTGGCGGCGGATGTATTCACAGGCCAGGTTGCGGGGAACCCCGGCCACGGCGGGGGTGGGATGTAAGGCCGCCACGATCGTCAAGGGCGGCAGGGTTGCGGGTAGGGTGGCTTGAATCGCCGTGTGCAAATGCTGAATATTGGACAGTTGCAAAATTGTCGGAGCCGATAACTCGCTGGTCAGCCCCAACTGCCGTAGGGTTTGCTCAATAAACGTTACCACGACTTGGTGCTCATGCTGATCCTTACGGCTGTGTAGGAGCGCACTGGCGAGGGAGGCATCCGCCGCTGCCGTTTGTCCCCTCGGCGCCGATCCGGCCAAGGCATCCGTGGTCAATTGCCGATCCTGGATCTGGATCAGCCGCTCTGGACTGGCCCCCAAGAAGGTATCCCCTCGGCCATTACTGGTGGCGAACACGTAGCAGTCTGGATAGGCCGCTCGCAGGCGATCGAGACAGGCACCGACCTGAAATGGATACTGGGCCTGGACCTCCAGGCAATCAGCCAATACGGCCTTATGTAACTGTTGGGATTGAATCGCTGTGAGTACCGTCTGAATCGATCGCCGAAACCGGGTACTGTGGTCAGCACGCACCGAAACCGTATTGGGCTGGAATCGGGGTAAGGGAGGCGGAAAGGTGCAGAGTTGCTGGTACTGTTGGTAGACCGCTTGGGCCAAATGCCACAGATCGGATGTCCCCCCCAGAGGCAAATTAAAAACCAGTACCCCCTGGGAACCCCGTCGGGCCAGGTGCCACCGAGGTAAAAACAGCGTTGAGGCCGGGAAGGGGTGATTGGGGTTGGCTTCCCCCTCAAAAAAGGTAAACCGACAACAGAAGTGGGAACCGGCCCAGGGCAGGTGTAGCTCCCCTAAGTGCACTGTGTGGGTCAGGCAGTGGTCAATAAATGTTTGGGCACGCCGAAAGCGATCGGGTCCCGATACCTGGACCGTAGCGGCTGCGCCAAAGGCCACGATCGCCGTTTCCCGATTGACACATTCATAAAAAAAGTGCAGCGGTTCCCGGGTCCGGAAGTGTTCTAGCACGGCTAATCCCGCGATCGCGGGCATGGCGATCGACAGACTGACAAACTGGGGGTCTGGCGCGGTGCCCTTGGATCGCCGACAGTCAATGAGAAGTTGATAGAGGGACTGGGGGTCCCGCAGGGCTGATTGGAGGCACTGACTACGCTGCGGTGAAACAATCATGGCGCTAGAACGGCTGGCCGGGGGGTCAATCTGCATTCTCCTGTTGCCCCCACGCATCGAAGGCCCTTAACGGTGTTTTGGCCCGACTGGAACCTGACTGCGGCCAGAAGCGACGGTCCCTGTCGGGTATGTGCCGCATAGCGATATCTGGAGTCGTGTCTGATTGGCATGGGGATAATTCGGGTCGCTACCCCTCCCTATTGTGCAGTAGAGGCATCACTTTACAGTAGCTTTGTTGGTGAGATTCCGATTTATCCCTGATCGCCACTCCCCACTCCCACTTCATGGCTTTCGGTGGCCGACGCTGCCGGGGTGCGCTGGGAAAATCCCCAGACAAAAACTAGGGCAATCAACACTACCATCAGCCATTGGGGGGGCACGAGAGTGTCATTGATCACCTTCAAGAGGAGCCGCCCCCCCACAAAGCCGACCGTAATAAATCCCGCATCCTCAAGATGGACAAATTCATCCAGCCAGCGAATGAATAACCCGGCCATAAACCGCAGGGTCAAGACGCCAATCACGCCCCCTAAGATGACCAGCCAGCGATCTTGGGAAAGGGCGATCGCCGTCGTCACGCTGTCCAGGGAGAAGGCTAAATCGGTGAAGGCAATCAGGGGGATGGCTTGCCACAGGTTGGTAAACCGGGGACCGTGGTGGGCGTGTTGCTCGTCACCATCCTCGGAGGTGAAATACTCAAACACTAACCACAACAAATAGGCCGCCCCCATCAGTTCAAATTGCCAGTAGCCGATCACCCAGGTTGCTGTCAGGATCAAAACAATGCGCAGGATGAGGGCAACCACCAGGCCCAGGTTCAATGCCCGACGTTGCAGAGTTGGGTTTTCGAGTCCTTGAGCCAAGGCGGCTAGGGCGATCGCATTATCCGCTGACAGGACAGCTTCCAAAGCGATCAGCACAGGTAGCAGTAACAGGGTATCTACCCCAACGTTGGGTGATAGCTCTAGTAAATGATCTAGCATGGAGGGTTACTTACAGCAGCCATAGAATATCTCAGCGGGATGTCAACCGGGATGCTAACCGGGATGTTAACCAGGGATGACCAGCAAACAGGCATGTCTCAATTATTATTACCTACGACGCTAGTGGGTTGTTTTGGCGAGGTGGTTGGAATCCAATGGAGCAACGAGGAGCCATTGCCGCTGGACATCCCCAGACGGCTGAAGCGGGATTGGCAATCTTGCAGGCCGGGGGGAATGCCTTTGATGCGGCGATCGCGGCGGCCCTAGCGGCCTGTGTGACGGAATCGGGCTTGATTTCCCTGGCGGGCGGGGGCTTTCTCCTAGCCCACACGGCGGATCGTCGCAACCTGCTCTTTGATTTCTTCACCCAAACCCCCCAACGCAAACGGCCTGTGGCGGATCTGGATTTCTATCCGGTGATGGTGAACTTTGGCGATGCGGTCCAGCAGTTCCACATCGGGTTAGGCTCCATCGCCGTACCGGGGGTGCTCAAAGGGTTGTTGCACATCCATCGGCAATTGGGTCGCCTCCCCCTCGCGGATGTGGCGGCCCCCGCGATCGCCTATGCCCAGCAGGGGGTGACGCTCCAAGCCTTCGCGAGCTATTGTTTGCAAATCCTGACGCCCATTCTGACGGCAACACCTGCGGGTCAACAGATCTATGCACCGATGGGCCAACCCTTGCAACCGGGGGATATCCTGCGGATGCCAGCGTTCGCGGCCACGTTGGCTGAGGTGGTTAAAAACGGCGATCGTCCCCTTTATCAAGGGGATTGGGCCAGGGGGCTGATCGACGCCTGTGAACACGGCGGGGGACACCTTACCCAGGCCGATCTGAGGGCCTATCAGGTGATTGAACGCCAGCCCATCACCCTCACCTATCGTGGCAACACGATCCTGACGAATCCCCCGCCCAGCACGGGGGGGTTACTCATTGGCTTTGCCCTAAAGGTTTTAGAAGCGATCGACCTTTCCCAGGTGACCTTTGGTAGCGATAACCATCTGCGCATCCTGCGTCAGGTGATGCAGTTAACCAATACCGCCCGCCGCGATCGCTATCCCCGTGATCTCAATACCGCCGATCTCCTGACTGCATTCCTTGAACCGACGGCTCTCCAACCCTACCAACAGGCCCTCCAGGCAACCGCCCAGTCAGGGAGCAACAAGTGGGGCAGTACCACCCAGATCAGCGTCATCGATGGCGAGGGCAACGCGGCGAGTATGACCGCATCCAATGGGGAGGGGGCCGGTTTCCTGATTCCGGGGACGGGGATCATGGTCAATAATATGCTGGGGGAGGCGGACCTGAATCCTGATGGGTTCCACACTTGGCCACCCAATCAACGCCTAGCCTCCATGATGGCCCCCACGATCGTTCTCAAGGATGGCCAGCCAGAACTAGTTCTTGGCTCCGGGGGATCGAACCGCATTCGGACAGCCATTTTACAAGTCCTGCTTAACGTCCTCGATTTCCAAATGCCCCTGGCAACGGCGATCACCAGTCCCCGCCTCCATTGGGAAGAGCAGGTCTTAAACCTGGAACCTGGCCTACCCGGAGCCAATACTTGCCAACAATGGGCCGCTAACGCGGGCGATCGGGTCCTTACCTGGCAAGCTCCCAATATGTTTTTTGGGGGAGTTCATGCCATTAGTTGTCAGCCAGATGGCACCCTGACGGCTGTGGGCGATCGGCGACGCGATGGGGTGGGGCTGGTTTGGGATTGAGTTTTAGATTTTAGATTTTAGATTTTAGATTTTAGATTCCCGACGGTGATGGGGGTATCTGACCTGCAAGTTTAGGGGGGAGGTTGGGGTGGCAGGCGAGACGCCTACGTCCACCCAGACTAGGTGGCGGGGGTTGCCCAGGGGGCTGTTTCTACGGGGATGCCGTGTTCGTGTCGTGTCTCCGCAGGCGTATCAAGGTGCTCCCAAACGGCTTGTAATAATGTCTCCAACCCTAAGCCTGTGGCGGCTGAAATTTGCTGAATCGGCTGGCCCAGTTCGGTCTGTAGCAGCTCGACTAAGGCGGTCAGTTGGTCCGGTGCGATCGCATCTAGCTTGTTCAGAACAACGATCTGGGGGCGATCGGCCAACCCGCGCCCATAGGCTTGGAGTTCGCCTTGAATCGTATGGTAAGCCGCGATCGGGTCGGGTCCCGTGGCATCCACTAGGTGCAGCAGCAGACGAGTACGCTCCACATGGCGTAAAAACTCATGGCCTAACCCCACGCCGAGATGTGCCCCTTCGATCAACCCTGGAATGTCGGCAAAGACCGTCCCGTCTCCCGTGGGTTTGCGCACTACCCCCAAATTGGGGACCAGGGTGGTAAAGGGATAGTCGGCAATTTTGGGACGGGCTGCTGAAAGAACGGAAATTAGGGTTGATTTGCCCGCGTTGGGTAGACCAATAATCCCCACCTCGGCTAGCAGCTTTAGCTCCAGCCGTACCTGGCGAATCTCGCCAGGTAAACCGGGCAGTGCCCGCTCTGGCGCACGATTGCTGTTGCTGAGAAAATGGGCATTCCCCAAACCGCCTTTCCCGCCCTGGGCAACGCATAGGGTTTGTTCGGGCTGCACCAAATCCCCCAGCAGTTCACCGGTTTCCGCATCGTAGATCAATGTGCCGCAGGGGACCTCAATCCAGCGATCGTTCCCCGAAGCCCCGGTCATATTCTTCGGGCCACCCCGCTGGCCATCTTCAGCCTTAAAGGAGCGGGCATACTTAAAATCCAGGAGGGTTTGCAGATGGGCGGTTGCCCTGATCCACACGGACCCACCCCGTCCCCCGTTGCCCCCGGCAGGTCCCCCCGCTGGCACATATTTCTCGCGCCGGAAGGCCACAATGCCATCCCCGCCTTTCCCTGCTCGGACTTCAATTTCAGCTTGATCAATAAATTGCATTGGATTTAAACCCTCGATTTGCCCCCGCAAGCGCAACGGCCTGGGCATAAACGACCCCATTCCCAGGATACGCTCCCTTCCACCCCGGCTTCTACTCAACCAGTCGCCTATCTGTGAGTCTGAACAATGGGGCATTGCCTCACCCCCCAGCCCCTTCTCCCAAACTGGGCGCGGGGGGCACTGGAAACTCTGGGGTTTAGGCCCCTCTCCCTGAGGGAGGCGATGGGGTGGTGAGGGGCGTCGAACGCACGCAATTCTTAAGATTTCCTTGAGCTGCTGTCCAGCGCATTCTGAAGTTCTGTGACTGAATTAGGCCACTGCACGAACTTTCCTAAAGAATCAACTTAAAATATTAAGAGTATAATAACTAAACAGTTATGAAGTTAATTGACTGTCTCCTTTGCAGAGGGGGCAGTTCCCGCTGTTCAGTTACCGGATGGATTTGATGAAAGGACTCACACCTTTGCGCATTGGTCAGCATATTGCGCGTTATCCGATCGTTCAGGGAGGCATGGGGGTGCGGATCTCCGGTGCCAATCTCGCGGCGGCAGTGGCGAATGCCGGTGGCATTGGCATCATTTCCACCGCCGGGTTGGGGTTGAATTCTCCCTACTTTGATTCCCAACGACCAGGCAAGCAACCCCAGGCCCAGTTTTTTGAGGCCAACCGACTGGCCCTGATTGACGAATTACGCTTGGCCCGTACCCTCAGCCCGACGGGGATGATTGGCATCAACTCAATGGTGGCTACCCGCGATCACGAAACGATGGTCCGCACGGCGGCGGCAGCGGGGGTGAATTTAGTGATTGCAGGAGCGGGCTTACCCCTGCGGTTACCGGAATATACGGTAGGCTATCCAGAGGTGGCCCTAGTGCCGATCGTGTCTACGGTGCGGGCAGCCCAATTGATTTGCCGCAAGTGGGAGCGGCAGTATCAACGCTTACCCGATGCGATCGTCGTCGAAAGTCCGCGCCATGCCGGGGGGCATTTGGGGGCAAAGACGTCGGAGTTACTAGACCCAGCCCTCAGTGCTGAGCAGGTAATTCCCGCCCTAGTCCGCTATCTGCGCGACGAAGTGGGGGCCAACATTCCCGTGATTGCGGCGGGGGGGGTTTGGGATCGGCCTGATCTGGATGCCATGCTGGCCCTAGGGGCCAGGGGGGTGCAATTGGGGACCCGTTTTATTACCACCCACGAATGCGATGCCGATCTGGCCTACAAGGAATTTCATCGTCAGGCCACCCCCGATGAGGTGGTCCTGGTCCCCAGCCCGGTGGGGCTACCCGGACGGGCACTGCGTAATCCCTTTGCGGAGCAGGCGATCGCGGGTACACGGCGACCCCAGGGAGGGTGTCTGAACTGCCTCCACAGTTGCAAGTGGCGCGATGCCCAGGAAACCTACTGCATCCTCCAGGCCCTCGATCGCGCCAGTCGAGGGGATGTCATCAACGGCCTGATCTTTGCTGGGACCAATGCCGGACGGGCCAAGGAAATCCAATCAGTCGCTGCCGTAATGGCAGCGTTAACTGCCGTTTGATCGAGTACATCTTGTCTAGATCTCGCGGCTGAGGTGGGATAGGGTGGTCGGGCCGATGGTGCCCGTGGGTTGGATGTTGCGCGATCGCTGATATTGGTAGACCGCTGCCTGGGTCTCCGGACCAAAGTAGCCCGTAATTGGACCCTGGTAAAACCCCAAATTCCGCAGTTGTAGTTGTACCGCCCGCACTTCCCCCCCCGCACTGCCGTAGGTGATCGGCGTGGTGGTGCGCCAGGTTGTGCCAGGGTTGCCCACCCAACCCGTGGCCACGGGGGCCGGTAAGGGAGCTGCGACGACCGGTTGGGGCACAACACCCGGTACGGCAACGTAGTGGGTCGTGGCCACCTGGGTAGTCGTCACCACCTGGGTACCGGGATTCACCACGGGTACCAGGGTCGGTGCGCCGGTCCCAGGATAGCCAATGGCCACCACGTTGAGATCACTTGCCAGGGTTGTGAGGGTAGCGGGACCAGCCACCCCATTGACGGGTAACCCCCGCCGTCGCTGATAGCGCCGAACGCCATCCTCCGTTAAATTCCCGAAGTAGCCGGTGATGGGTCCACCGTAAGCCCCGACGGCCTGCAAACTACGCTGAAGTTGGGTGACTCCTGAACCGCGATCGCCGCGTCGGAGGGTGGCATTAATGATGGGGGTGGGAGCCGCGATCGGAGTCGTGGCTACCACGGGCTGCATGGTCACGATCGGGGTTGGGGTGATCACCGGCTGGGTCGTCACAATTGCTTGGGTAGTGACCACTTGGGGGGTCACCGGGACAACCGGCGTAACGGCCACTAGCCCATTCACTTCCCGCTGCAACAGCGATAGGGTTGCCGGACCCGCCACCCCATCCACCCGGAGGCCGCGAGTACTTTGATAGCGACGGACAGCCGCCTCTGTCTGACTGCCGAAGTAGCCGGAAATTGGCCCGTTGTAGACCCCCGCACGGGTGAGGTTTGTCTGTAATTGCCGCACTGAGTTACACGTACTGCCCCGTTGTAAAACCGTGCCACTGGCAGCTTGGACCGGAGGCACCGCTGGACCAACGCTGAGTAAAAGCGCCCCGATCGCCACGGATAGTAACTGGAGGAGCAGCCGGGGTGAACGCAGCCAAGGGGGCAGATAGACCCAACGGGAGCCAGTGGGTTGGGTAGCCGTTGGGGTCAGACATCGCCGCCGGGTAGATGTTCTCAAACCAGATACACCCAGATTAACCAGTGATTGCATAGATCATGTCTCTCGTAGCGCGACAATGGGTTGATGCAGGCTAGGCGGTTTCGCCCCCATGTCACTGGCTCGTCTCACATCTGGGGAATCCCCTGCGATCGCAGGGCGATATCATCGCAAAATTCAGCAAATCCTGAGATTACCCCCTTAACGTCAACGCGCCGTTAAGCCGATAACGTCAAAGGACACAGGCATAAATTTCTGTTTCTGTTAAGGATTCTACCAGATACGTCGCGATACCCGTGCCAGCCCTGAGGGTGCTTCGCTGCGCAGGCGTGTTCCCCGCTGCACGCCTGCCCTTACCCAACTGGGCGAAGGTACAAGGTGAGATGCTGTCTTGCAAAAGGTCCCTCACGGGTACTGGGAGATTAAGCCTGAGGGGATTGCCGCTCAGATTGAATCCACGCGACCCACTGCACTCAACACCAGGTGTCTGAACAAGGCATTTGAAATTGATGCCTGTGACCCGTCCGAAATGGGGCAATACCTGCTAGCCTAGAATATCTGTATGGAACTCAAGCATGTGTTGATATGGTTAAACTGCGACTAAAGCGGATGGGCAAGAAGCGGGAAGCGAGCTATCGGATCGTGGCGGTCCACGCAACCAGCCGTCGCGATGGGCGTCCCCTGGAAGAACTGGGTTTTTACAATCCCCGTACTGATGAAACGAAGCTGGATATCCCGGCGATCGTCAAGCGTTTGCAGGAAGGTGCCCAGCCGACCGAAACCGTTCGTAGTATTCTGGCTAAAGCCAACGTTTTTGAACAAGTCCGTGCCTGAATCAGTCCCCTCCCCGGCTGACCCTGTTGTGACCCCAGCCCCCCCAGATTACGTGCGTCTCCTGCGGTTTCTGGTCGAACCCCTCTTGGATTCGCCCGATTCCCTACGTGTGGATTGTGAGATTTCCACCCGATCGCGGGTATGGTTACGGGTTGCCTTTGAGGGCGAAGATAAGGGTCGAGCCTTTGGGCGTGGGGGCCGGAATTTGCAAGCAATCCGGACGGTGCTGACAGCGGTTGCCCAGGCCGCAGGCCACACGCTACACTTGGAGGTCTTTGGGCACGGGCATGGACATGGACCGGATGAAGGTCTTGCGGCTGTCAGCCATGAACCGACTGCTAGGGGAGGACACCGGAGCCTACCGACCCGTCGGCCTCGGTCTATCCCTGACCCTAGTCCGCGCCCCCGTTGAGCATGTCTGAAACCAGCACGATTCAACTGCCTAGCGTTGAAAGTGCGATCGCCCTGGCGGGGGATCGGGAGGAAAACCTTAAGCTCCTGGCCCGCCAAACGGGGGCTAAGGTTGTCCTGCGGGGACAAGAACTCCTCATCTCCGGAACCGCTAACCAGGTGGTGTTGTGCAGCCGTCTGGTGCGATCGCTCGCCGACCTGTGGGAAGCCGGGATGGGTGTTTCCAGCGTGGATATTCTCACCAGTCGCCATGCCCTGGATACCCAACGCCAGGATGAATTAAAAGAGCTGCGACAGGACGTGCTCGCTCGTACTCGACGGGGGGAGGACATTCGAGCGAAAACCTTTCGGCAACGCCAGTATGTCCAGTCCATGCGGACCTGTGACCTGGTGTTTTGTACGGGGCCAGCAGGGACGGGTAAAACCTTTCTGGCAGCCGTGTTGGCGATTCAGGCCCTCCTGGCCAACCAATATGAACGGCTGATCCTCACCCGACCGGCGGTCGAAGCGGGGGAAAAGCTCGGCTTCCTCCCCGGCGATTTACAGCAAAAGATTAATCCCTACCTGCGTCCCCTCTACGATGCCCTGTACGAGTTGACCGATCCCGAAAAAATTACCAGCTTGATGGAGCGGGGCATCATTGAAGTTGCGCCCCTAGCCTATATGCGGGGCCGTACCCTGAATCACTCCTTCATCATTCTGGATGAGGCCCAAAATACAACTCCGGCCCAGATGAAAATGGCCTTGACCCGTTTGGGATTCCGTTCCCGCATGGTGGTGACGGGCGATACTACCCAGACGGATTTACTGCCCCATCAACCCTCTGGTCTAGAGGTTGCCTGTCAGATTTTACAAAATGTCGAAGGGGTTGCCTTTCATAAATTGACCCAGGCCGATGTGGTTCGCCATCCCTTGGTGCAGCGGATTATTGCTGCCTACGAGCAACACGAGGGGCGTTAGGGTGCGGCTGGCGCTGACGGCTGGTCCGATCGCGTTACCAAGGTCCACCCCTCAGCCTGTCCCAATGCTTGGGTTGTGGGCAGTGCCAACCGTTGGACGGCGGCGGTGTCCAGCAATAAATAGGGAGGAGGCTGTTGGTGCCAGCGGTGTTGCAATTCATCATCGTGCTGGGGAATGACCGGATGCCCTGCGTAGAATTCCAGGGAAGGGCGGCGAATCGGATTCGAGGTGTAGACCGTCACCCCAGGGGGAACTTCCCGTGCCACGATCGTTGCCACGGGCTGGACGGGATAATCTTCTCCTAATTCCCAAAGCCAATGGCCTGACAACAGCAGCAGCGCCAGGGACACATACATCCCCCAGGCCAAAACCAGGATGAACTGCGCATCCTGCCGCCGGAGTAAGAACAAGGCCGTCGTCATCGTCAACCCAACGGCGATCGTGGTGGGCAGTAAGGCCCAGTTCGGAGGAGACACCACCCGGCCATAGTAGAAGCTGATCCCCCATCCCCCTAGGGCCAACAGCGCGAGGACTCCTGTCCAGGCACGGGGATAGGGACGGGGACTCGCCTGCCCCAGGCCGAAGGGATTCGCCTGGTACCAAATGTCGGTGAGGTGGAGGCCGACGATCAGGGCGATCGCGGGATACAGGGGCATCACATACCAGGGGAGTTTGGTCCCCATGAGCGAAATCGCCAGCAGATAGCCCCCACTCCAGACCAGTAACAATTTGGCCCACCCCAAGGCACGATTCTCCCAAACCTGGACTAGCCCCGCCGGTAGGAACAATAGCCACGGCCAGGTGTATTTAAGCAATTCCAGCAGGTAATACCAGGGAGGACCACTGTTGTTACCCACGGTTGTCCAGACCCGATCGAGGGATTGGTTCACCACACTGGTATCGACAAAGGTTTGACCATAGGACTGCCATTGGGCGGCAAACCAGAGGCCCGCCGGTAGGCAACCCAGGCCCAACCCTAACCAGAAAGACAGGGAGGTGAGCAGGCGCGGTGTGTCCCAGGCGACGAAAACCAGGGCGATCGTCCCCAGCAAAACCCCTAACAGTCCTTTGGTCAAAAAGATCAGCCCCAGGCTGAGGCCCACCCCCAAACAGGCCCGGAGATCCCGTCGGGACCAGAGCAGGAACCCCAACATTAGGATGAAAAAACAGAGGATCGCCCCATCCAGCATGGCGAGTCGTCCATGCCGCACAACGGGCAGCAGCGTTAGGTAGACGATCGCGGCCAAGCGGGCAGGCGCTTCTCGTCCAAACAGTTCGCGACCGAGGAGATAGAGCAGGGGAACGGAGAGGGCCGTGAGCAATGCACCGGGGAAACGGGCGGTCCCCTCGCTAACCCCCAATAGTTGGTAACTGAGGGCAATGAGCCAATGGAGCAAGGGGGGTTTATTGAGATAGGGTTCCCCCCAGAGGGTGGGATGAAGCCAGGTGGTCGAGCCAGGACCTGCCTGCCAGATTTCCTTCGCCACTTGGGCAACCGTACCCTCATCCCAGTCCCGCAGGGGCACATCCCCCAGATTCAGGGTAAAGAGCAGGAGAGCGGCGCTGCCCAATAACAAGAACCAACCCCAATCCAGCGATCGCGGTGTTCCGTAACGCATCGGTTTGAGGCGATCGTCATTAAGGCGTTTCCGATACATGGTCTTGGGAAGTCGGGGAAATGAAGGGCACGAGAGTAGGGGTAAAAAAGATGGGTTGGCGGGAAATCCTGGTGTTTATTTTGGATTTTGGATTTTAGATTTTGAAGGTTGCACGCCCTAGCCTACGGATTGTGTTTATCCTAACTTGATCGAAATGAGAATTAATAAATAAACGGCTCCGGTAATGAGTTGGATCACCATCACGGGAATGCCGTAGCGGAGGAAGCGTTTGAAGGAAATCCGACGATCGTGCAATTCGGAAATGCCAGCGGCAACAATATTGGCGGAGGCTCCAGCCAGCGTACCGTTACCGCCGAGGGTTGCCCCAATCATCATGGCATAGAACAGGGGCAGCACATCACTGGGTAAATTGCCATCAAAGGTAGGCGAGAGAATTTCTGGTCCTGCTAGCCCCAGGTTAACGACGGATTGCTTGAGCAGCGGGATCATGGCTACGACCAAAGGAATATTGGGCACAACGCTAGAGAGAAAGCCAATCAGAAAGAGCAGGGCCAGTGACCCCAGGAAAATATTTTGATTGAGGCCAAGGGCCAAGAGTTGGGACAGTTGGTTAATCACGCCCGTTTTTTCCAGCCCGCCAATGAGGACGAAAAAGCTCATGAAAAAGATCAAGGTACTCCAATCAACGTCGCTGAGGATCTGGTTGACTGACTCAATTTTGCTGTGGTGAGACAGGAGGAGGGCGAGAGCGGCTCCCATTAAGGCCACGGAGGCTGGGGCGATCGGGATAGGCAAATATTCACCAATAATAAAAAAGACAAGGACAAAGACAACGATCACGATCCCAGTGGCCAGGGTGCGGGGATGGTTAATTTGGGGATGGGGCAATTTGTCGAGGTTATCCAATTCCTTATGCCAGGTGCGCCGAAATAACCACGGGAGCAGGGCAACCAGGGTCCCGATCGCGACGACCCCGCTCCCCCCCAGGCGTAGGAAGTAATCGGTAAAGCTCATATTGATCGCATCCCCAACCAGAAAGGTGACGGGATCGCCAACCAGGGTCAGCAGGCTGCCGCTGTTAGCGACAAAGGTAATCAAAATTAGCAGGGGCACAAAGTCAGCGCCAATCTCCTGGGCGATGGGGGGAATGAGGGGAGCTAGGAGCATTACCGTGGTGGCATTCGGTAAAAAGGCCGTGCAGACCGTTGTTAGCCCCACAAGACCCAACAGGAGGCGGCGTCCCTGCCCCCCAGCCCAAATGACGATTTTGGTGGCTAGGTATTCAAAGAAAGGCCCGAACCAGCACCATCACCCCAAAGAACAGGGATAGGGTGGAATAGCTCTGGCCGATGTAGTTGATCGCTTCGGTGAGGGTCAGGATGTTCAAGAAAACTAAAAGCATGGCCCCTAAAAAGGCCGCGATCGTCAGGTGAACCCATTCCGCCATAAGCAGAAAGATCACCCCTGCAAAAATGACAATGGCAATCATGCCTTGCCAGGCTGCGTCTAATCCCATAAAGCATTTCCTTCCGATGTGTTTGCCGCTTGGCGTGCGTATCCCCAACCCTAGGGGAGCCTTGGACTAGGCTCCTACCGGCTGAGATAACTCGCCTGGTGTAAGTCACCGGGATGCAGTGAAAACTGGGAAATCGTTCGCAACCTAGCCATGCGGGAGCGCGATCGAATCTCCGCAAGTCTTCTCTCTGGGCCGACGAAGTTAGCTGACGGGCGAGGGGAGAGAGATCCCCTTCCCAACCTGATGACACCCCTTTCCCCCCTATCCGGGTTGTTAAGAATCGGTGTGCGGTTGCGATAAGCCCCGATCGGTGGTTCCTCCGCTCCAGCCGCAGTGACTTAGGTGGCCTGGGGCAACCCTTGGGCTGGATTAGGCTGACTTACTGATCCTAGAGCGTAGCACTCCGAGCCGATTTGGGGGGTATCAGTCAATGCCTGATGGGGTGTCGCCGCGCCCCAAGGATGCCAGAAGACAGAGCTAGGCAGCGCCTTCCACCTCGTCGATCGTTGCTGTCAGGGCGGCCAGCAGGGAGGGGGTATCGGTGACAAAGCCAAAACACTGGCTGACGTTATAGAGGGTGGCCTGCATACAGTAATCCGGTGAGGTGGTGGCTGTCCCATCCCGGAGCAAAATGCAGTCATAGCCCAGGCAACTGGCATCCTGGAGCGTTGTCATAACGCATTGGTCTGCATTGACGCCAGCAAAGAATAGGGTTGTTTTCCCCAGATTGCGCAAAATGCTATCCAGGGGGGTGTCCCAAAATCCGCTCATGCGGTATTTATCGACGCGAATATCAATCGGATCGGGCGTTAACTCCTCGATCACCGCTGCGGCCCAACTCCCTGCCGTCAGGACCGGAGCCTGACGTTTGGGTAGGGGATCACCCAGGCCAATCCCGGTCCCTGTTGGGTTGTACACATGGCGCAGGGCGGGACTGATATTGAGCAAATCGGGCCGATTGCCCCAATTCACCCAAACGATCGGCACTTGGTGTTGTCGCAGAACGGGCAAAATCGCCTGCAAGGGCGCGATCGCGGCCCAGGTCGGACTCACGTCTACGCCAATATGGGCTAACCAACCATCGGGATGACAAAAGTCGTTCTGCATATCAATGACCAATAAGGCTGTCTTATTCAGATCCAACCGTAGGGTCTTGGTGGCCGTGGGTAGGACGATCGGACGGGATGCGATCGCTGGACGACTGAGATCAGCGCTGGTGGCGTCAACGATCCAGGCGTTCGGGGGAATACCAAGGGTATGCACAGGTGTAAGCGTCATCGAAAAGTTTGGATCTGGAACCCCGTCCTTCCAGGACGGCTTTATGTTAGGGTTCATCTGGTCAAGGACCCACCCGTGACAATGGATTCAGACAGTCTAACGAGCGAAGTCCAGTGGCATGGGCGGTGCAGACCAATCGGTAGACCGGGGCAAGAACAGCGGCAATGGGAAATCCACGCCTTGAATCAACCAAAACCATAGCATCCCGCTGGTCAGTTTCATTACTGGGGCGATCGTGATGGCAGCGGCGTCAGTCGGGGTCTTGTCCCCAGGGCTACAGGTGGTTGCCAGTGCGGTTATCGCGTTCACTGTGAAGGCCAGATCGAGGGTTTGCTATGATCGCCCGATGGGAGACTATCGGGAGCGATGCCCTTGTCTCCGAGGACTGGCGCAAGGTCGTCCCGTTCATGGCGGGTCTCAAGATGGATTTCCTTAACTTACCTACCTCCCATCAAGGGCGAGCGGCCCCACCCCCTTCCCAACTCCGTTATGATGGCCACTACCGGTGCCCCGTGTGCTACTACGGCGAATTAACCGGGATGACTCTGATGGAGAGTTTTGGGTGTAGCTTCTGTCGTCATATTTTTACGGCGGACCTGCAAACCCAGGTATTACGCTTGGCAGACGGTTCCCAGGCATTGACTTGGCGGTGGGATGGCAAACGCTGGCGGACAAGTCGTACTGCTACTGCTGATACACATTTGGGCCTCACGTTGGTCAGCCTCGGTACGGCCTTGGTGGTTTTGCCCACGGTCTTAGTGACATTGGCGGTCTACCTGTTTCCGCCACTCCCGGATACCCCCGGTGCTTGGATTCCCCTCGCGTGGATCGGCCTAACGGGCCTCAGTCACCTGGCGATGGTCCTATGGTTGGCGGGCGAGTCCTACCAATTCCCCCTCTACCGTGCCCTCCGGGTACAGTCTTCCCGGTTACTCACGATGCGCGATCGCACGTCCTAGTGCAGGAAACGTGTCAAACATGTCGTCTGCAAATGGTTGGTTCGCGGCGATTGGGGCCAAAGAACGTTCTGAAACAGTTGGCCATGATTCGCCAAGGTTCATAGCGATCGGGTGAGTCTGGCCGGGTCCCGATTACAGCCCAATCACAGGCTAGTAAGCCTCTGCACTTGTCATCTGCACCGGCCATTGCCGCCCGATCACCAGCAAGCCCAATATCACCCGCTCTCCCCCCAAAGATCGCACCGGGAAACGCCCTGACTGCGCAAAGAAACTTAATTAAGACATCTTAACAATGGTATGACCCCAGGAGAATGGTCAGCCGCTAGCGGAGGCCGGCCTTAGGCGTGACCGACTGGGAAGGACAATCGTTCATCATCTCAGCACCAGGGGGGAGATTGGGGGAAGTTTTCTGATAAACTTTTATAAAAGTTAACGTTTTAACAGAGTTCTTCATGAAAATTCTGGTAGTTGGTGCGACAGGTACCTTAGGCAGGCAGGTAACCCGGCGGGCGCTGGATGAAGGACATCAGGTGCGGTGTCTAGTCCGTAGTCAACGACGGGCCGCATTTTTAAAAGAGTGGGGGGCTGAACTCGTCGGGGGGGACCTAACGCTACCAGCAACCTTACCCCCGGCCCTTGACGGCATTGACGTTGTCATTGATGCGGCGACTACCCGTGCCACCGACTCGCTCAGTGTGAAAGCGGTAGACTGGGATGGCAAAGTTGCCCTGATTCAGGCGGCCAAGGCGGCCAAGGTCGATCGCTACATCTTCTTCTCGATCTTGGATGCAGAACAATATCCCCAGGTGCCCTTGATGGCGATCAAGCACTGCACCGAATTATTCCTAGCCGAATCGGGCCTTAACTACACCATCTTGCGCCTTTCGGGCTTCCTGCAAGGCTTAATTGGCCAGTACGCGATTCCCATCCTGGAGCAGCAGGCTGTCTGGATTACCAGCGATGTCGCCCCAATGGCCTATATGGATACCCAGGATATTGCCAAGTTTGCCCTGCGTGCCTTGAGCGTACCAGAAACGGTGAATCGCACGTTCCCCGTCGTGGGCACCCGTGCCTGGAGTGGGTATGAGATTATTCGCCTGTGTGAACGGCTCAGCGATCGTGAAGCCAAGATTATGCGGATGCCCCTGGGTTGGCTGCGGGTGGTGCGGAAGATGGCGCGATTCTTCCAGTGGGGCTGGAACCTGAGCGATCGCCTGGCCTTTATCGAAGTCTTGGCGGCAGGGAAGCCGATGATCACGCCGATGGATAACACCTATGCCGTGTTTGGCCTTGACCCCAAGGCCACGACCACCCTGGAAGAATACCTCCAGGATTACTTCAGTCGCATTATGAAAAAGCTCAAAGAGTTGGACTACCAACAGGCCAAGGCAAGACAGAAAAAAAATGCGGGGAAAAAGCAAGCACCATTTATCTAGGAGCCTGTATCTAGCGCCCTTAATTCCCCTTCCCCTCGTACGATCGCGGATCGTGGCAGGTGGGGGCAAACGAGATTTGCAATCGACCCTAGGGTCCCGCTCCCCAATTGCCAAATGCCCCAATCCATGCGTCAATGGCTTAACTATTTGACGCGAATTCTGAGGTAATCGTAAGTTTTTCTCGCTGAGTATTTCCCGTATTAATCCCTATTTTGTATTCCAGAGTTGACCGTGCCTAAAGCTGGCATTATTTACAACGACGCGAAGCCCATTGCCTGCCGAGTCGCCAAGGAGGTGGAGACCTATCTTCAGGAGCATGGCTGGGAAGTTCACCTGGCCACGGGCGTGGGGGGGATTTTGGGCTATTCCCAACCCGATAGCCCCGTGTGTCATACCCCCATCGATCGCCTGAATCCCCCCGGTTTTGATGAAAAAATGAGCTTTGCAGTGGTGTTAGGCGGGGATGGCACGGTCCTGTCAGCCTTTCGCCAGGTGGCCCCCTGCGGCATTCCCCTCCTCACCATCAACACCGGCCACATGGGGTTCTTGACGGAAGCCTATTTAGGCAACCTGCCCCCGATGTTAGCCCAGGTGATAGCGGGTAACTACGAAATTGAAGCCCGCAGTATGTTAACGGTTCAGGTTCTCCGGGAAGACTTTATTCTCTGGGAAGCCCTGTGCCTCAATGAAATGGTGCTACATCGGGAACCCTTGACCAGTATGTGCCACTTTGAGATTGAAATTGGTCGCCACGCCCCCGTGGATATCGCCGCTGATGGCATTATTATCTCCACGCCCACCGGGTCAACGGCCTATTCCCTCAGTTCGGGGGGACCTGTAATCACCCCTGGGGTGCCCGTATTGCAACTGGTGCCCATCTGTCCCCATTCCTTAGCCTCCCGTGCCCTCGTGTTTGCGGATACGGAACCCGTGACCATTTTCCCCGCGAACCCAAATCGCCTGGTGATGGTGGTTGATGGCAATGCTGGGTGCTATGTGCTACCGGACGATCGTGTGCGATCGCTACGGTCCCAGTACAACGCCAAATTTATCCGACTCCAACCCCCAGAGTTTTTCCGGATTCTGCGCGAAAAGTTGGGTTGGGGACTGCCCCACACGGCCAAACCGTCCTCAGTGGAACTCCCGTAAGGCACAATGGAGCACAGCCCTCCTGCCGGGAAACGGCAACCCCAAAACGATGAATGGATTATCTCCCAATCCCAATCCCTCTGTATTGCTGATCGAAGCCGATGAAGCCCTAGCCCAACAGATGAGCTTGGACTTGCAGGCAGCCGGCTACCAGGCAGTCATTGCCAGCAGGGGAACCGAGGGTCTCCAGCAGAGCCTTGACCTGCAACCTGCCCTCATTGTGGTCGATCGCAGTTTGGGAAGCGAGTCGGGCCTGAAGGTGTGTCAACGGCTACGGGAACGGGGTGTCCATGCTCCCATGCTACTGCTCATGACACGGGATACCGTCGAGGATCGGATTGCCTGTCTGGAAGCGGGGGCCGACGATTATTGCCTCAAACCCTATCAAACTGAAACTTTTCTGCAATTGTTGCAGATCTATCTGCAACCGGAAGCCAGCAGCATCGAGCAACTCCGTTTTGGCGATCTGCTATTGGATCTGGCCACCCGGCGGGCTTTTCGCAATGGTCGCACGATCGACCTGACCATGAAGGAATTTGAACTTCTCAAGTATTTAATGGAAAATCCGCGTGAAGTCCTCACCCGTGACCAAATCCTGGAAAATGTCTGGGGCTATGACTTTATGGGCGAGTCCAACGTCATTGAAGTTTATATTCGCTACCTGCGCCTCAAAATTGAACAGGAAGGGGAAAAACGCCTGATCCAAACCGTGCGGGGGGTGGGCTATGTGCTCCGGGAAAGCTAGGTATTTCGATCACGCGACCTCCTAGCTAATCCTATGAAAACTTTATGAACATGGCCTCAATCGGGCTGAAATGCCATGATGTCTGGACAGAAACTTTATATGAATCCTCCGGGGAAACAGCAGATTTTCCGTCTAGTGGGATAAAGGCAGGCTGCCCCTGACGACCCCTCAGGTTGCGCTTGCGGGTCCTAGTGCAGCCCTCAGTTTGCCTAACTGGCCTCCAACCCCAACCCGTGATTGGACTACCTATGGTAACTGCTTCTCCGTCCCTCTTAACAAACCGATATACCAGTGCCAGGGTTAACTTACCTGTTGGGGGGCAAGTTACCCCCGCTCTGGATACGACCCAAATTTTTTATCTCATTGATAGTTATTTGCCTTTTGAGGTGTGCCTACATTATCAGTTATTGCCCCTAGGGATTGATCGCGATCGGGTGCATTTAGGCATGGTTGATCCCCACGATCGCAGTGCCCTAGAATATGCGGTACGGATGGCCCAATACTGGAACTATCGGCTCATTCCCAAGCCCATTTCCCACGACAGTCTTCATACCCTCCTTGCGGCCTATCTCAATTTCATACAACTCCAGGGACCCACTGCCCACCAGGAAAAGTTGCGCCTAGCGAGCCAAGTTGCCCAGGGCCAATCCGGGCATCACCCCTCCCACCGGGCTAGTTCTCTCGCTCCCGACCCTGTCCCTCCTGATCCCCCCCCAACCATGCTATTGATTAACGACGAAACGCTGATTTTAGATGAAGCAGAACTGATGGCGATCGAGGCCAGTGAATCTGCCGTACTGCCTCTGTCGGGACACACGTCCCCCGCCGTTAGCCAACCCCAGCCCGATCACACCCCACTCCCCCACCCCCCGCCGACACCGGTGCGGGGCGGCTTACCAACCGCCCCCGTCGCCCCGCCTACCCCGGTCTCGAAACCGTGCCAGCTCCCGCAGGCCACTCAGGCTCCGCGACCATCTCCATCCCCCCAACCCACCAAACCGAACCAACCCCCCCAGAGCCAACCCAGGCCGAACCAACCGACCCCGCCGGCCCAACCACCCACCCAGCAACAACTGGATCAGTTAGGGAAAGCCGCGTTACAACTCACCCGCCAACTGCGCCAAACCATGCATTCCCTCCAGGACTATGGCACGGCCCATCCGGCCCAAGTCCAACGACGACAACAGGCCATTGCGGCCCTCGGTCGGGATCTGCACCAAATTAACCAGGACTTTCGGGAACTGTGGCATACGATCGCGGCGCAAAAGGTATCGTGAGGACTAGGCAACCAGCGATCGTGCCTGTTGCACGTCGGCGTAGAGGGACTCTAGTTGCGTAATATTGCGGCTGAGGGTATAGCGTTCGAGAACCCGCTGACGGGCGTGATAGCGGAGGGCATTGGTCCAGTCAATATGATCCCGGAGTTGGGGGAGGAGGGCTTGAAGTTGGGCCGTAATCCGCTGGTTCCGTTGGATAATCACCCCGGCTTGGCCTGCCAGCACTTCCCCATCTGCCCCCGCATCCGTAGCGACACAAGCCACCCCACAGGCCATTGCCTCAAGGAGCGAAAGGGAAAGCCCCTCCACCAGAGAGGGCAAGACAAACACATCGGCTCCCCGCAGGATCTCAATGCGACGTTGCTCGTTGGCCTCGAACCCCACCCACTGGATGCCGTACTCTGGCCCATAGAAGGGTTCCAGGGAGGGACGCAGGGGGCCATCGCCTACGATCAGCAGGCGGCAGTTGGGTCCCATTTCAGCCTGTTTCCAGGCTTTGAGTAAGGCTCCTAGGTTTTTTTCTGGGGCAATCCGGCCCTGGTAGACAAAGAGGCGATCGACCTGAAGTTGGGCTTTAAGGCGCGAGGGGCCAGGGGAATACTTGTCCACGTCAACGCCATTGGGAATCACCGCCAAACGACTACCGGGAACCCCTAGGCGGATCAACACATCCCGTTGCAACTGGGAGAAAATAATGACGCGATCGTAACGGGCCAGGAAAGGGGCATAGAGCTGATAGGTGAGCTGTTGGGTGCTGGAGGTAAAGGTACGGGCCTCGCGATCGAAGGGGGGGTGGAAAGTGGCAACGAGGGGCAGGCCCAACTCTTCGCAAATCTCCGGGAGGCGAAAATCCAGGGGTGAAAGGGTGAGCGAGGCGTGAACCACATCCGGTTGGAGTTGCCGGAGGGCATCGGTCAGCACCTTTTCCGAGCGGAAGGTAGGAATTGTATACACCTGCGATTTGAGCAGGCAGGGAATCGCGACATCGGACCCCACCAGGGCCGCGTCATTCGCGTCAGTTTCCTGATCAAAGTGGAGGAAACTCACCTGGTAGCCGCGTTCGAGGAGGGTATTGGTGACCTCGCGACCGTAGGTGACATTGCCGCAGAAAGGAGATTTTTTACCAAGCCAAGCGATGTGCATTCAGGATCTCACGGGGGAAGGACTTAGGACAGAGATCGCAACTCCAGGGCTGGGATGACCAACCCGGAATCCAACTTGCTTAAGATTACTTGCTTAAGATTAGTTTATTAAATTAGATTTACTTTTTATGAGAAATATACCAGCAGATCAAGCCGCCTGCGATCGTCAGTCCCGCTAATCCCAAAAAGACCACGGGCAACCCCAGGATCGACTCGGCGACACTGGCCAAGGCGAGGGGTAGGGTGAGGGCAATGTTAATGGCGTTATTTTGTAACCCGAAGACTTTGCCCCGCATCGCTTCCGGGGTTTCGGCCTGAATGGTGGTTTGCATGGGAACGGCCACCGCCGCTGCACAGATGCCCAAGCCCGCGAGCAGGATCAGGGTAGGAACCAATTGCTGATAGACGATCGCCAAACTGGCTAACGTCACCGCCATCCCGATCGAACCCCACAAGCCCAATCGTGCCCGCTTCACTAACTGACCCCAATGGCCAATCAGGGCGGCTCCCACGGCCATCCCCACGCCCCCCGCCGCCAGCAGGAAGCCAAATTGGGAGGGATTCAAGGCGGGCATCACGTCCGCTAATCGCACCGACAATACAGCCAGTGCGGCAAAAATCGAAAAGAGGATTACCAATTGCAGCAGGGCACCACTCACCCGTGGCTGCTTCCCTAGATAGCGTAGCCCCTCACGAATATCGTCCCAGACGTGGATTTCGTGTACCTCATGCGCCTTTTGCTCCCCCGTCCGCAGTAGCAGCAGGATCGCACTTGCCAGCAGATATCCTCCCCCAACCACCAATTCCCGCCCCATGCCAATGCCATGCCCTAGTTTCAAGGCCAGGGTGTCGGCGATCGTGAGCATGGGTTCACCCACCGCAAAGCCGACTATTACAGCAGCCATCATCGTGGTTGCGTAGAGCGAATTTGCAGACAGCAAATGGCGACGGGGCACAATCAGAGGGATCACGGCCTGTTCCGCCGGGGCGAAAAACTGAGTGAGGGTAGACACCAGGAACGTGATGCCCAGTAAGAGGGCAAAGCCCAGGGGGAGTCCGGGCCAGAGGGTTTTCCCCTGGGCGAACCACAGCAGGAGGGGCAACCCCATGACCAAGAGGCCGCGCCAGAGATTGGTGGCAACCAGAACTGTTTTTTTGGTCCAGCGATCGACATAAACCCCCGCAACGGACCCAAATAAAACTGCCGGGATGGTGAAGGCAATCATGATGGCCGAGACCCAATGGCTAATCGACTGGGATTCGGGCTGAAATTGCGTCGTGATCAGGGCAATCATTAGCACCAGGTAGACCTTATCTGCCAGTTGCGAGCAGACTTGCCCACTCCAGAGGGCTAAAAAATTCAGGTTTTTCAGAACCGGTAGGAAGCCGGTGCCATCGGGTGGGGGCGGTTCTGGACCACTAGACGGATCACTGGACCCGCTATGGGTGTCGCCGGGGGACGCATTTTGGGGGGGAATGGGGGCAGCTAAGGACTCTGCGGCGGGGGCTGGCTCTTGTTCCGGTTGGGCGGCACCAGACTCAAGATCAGCCCAAAGTGGGCGACTGGGTGAGGCGAAGGCAGAGTCGGGTTCAAATAGCTGCATTGCGATTCGCTAGACAGGGGAGGAAAGGGCAACAAAACAGGTGTCAATCAGGGCGGCAGCCCGAATGGGACGCTCAAAGTGGTACTGGCTATATTGTCGCAGCAGACGCTCGATCGCTAACCATGCCTGTTGTAACTCTACCGGGGAACTGCCCTGGGGGGCGATTGCCGCCTGTTGAAGCGGATCGGGGAGATCCGGCTGGGCCAGGTGTTGCAGGAGCGCCAACTCTAGGGCGCTAAGTTGGGCTTGGATCGGCGGCAGGGACTCTGGGCGGGTGGTGGCGGTGCGATAGGGCGCTTGTTCCGCCTCAGCAGCATGGGGAACCTGACCTAGCAGTGAGGGTGATCGCCCAGCCGGAACGGGTTCAGGTGTGCTCACGGCGGGGGCGGGTGGGCGGGAAACCTCCTCTGGCGTCGGGCAAAGACTGGCTTGAGACAGGCTGGGCTGAGACAGGCTGAGGTGGGCGATCGCGGCTGGGCTAATGGTGCCCCCAGCCCCCACACTGAAGCCAACCTGCCCGATCTGGCTAGTAAAATCCGGGACGAGGGGTTGTTGGGTCAAACAACACATCTGCACCTGTGGCGCAATCCCTGCCAGGGCCAACAGGTGAAAGGTAGCATGGGCCAGATGGGACAGGACCGCGAGTTCGATCGTGGCCGCTGTGACCCGATCCTTAGGCACCCTGGGCAACCGCTCTAGGCGACCCAGGTGTTCGGTCAACAGGTGGAATAACTCGGTTTGGGGTTGTTGGGTGAGGGCTTGGCAGAGGGTTATTTCCGCCAGATATTGACTCGCCGTGAGCTTGCAGAGGTCCTGACTGAGCCGGGGATAGGAGGTGAGGGTTTCGGCCTGGATCACCTTGGGTAGCGTTCGGCCTACTGCAATCTGCAATTGGTTGACAACAAAGAGGGCACTACGTCCCCCTAATTTCGACTGATGCTTGCGGGCACCGGGGGCGACCGCTCGTATTAGCCCGTGTTCCGCCGTCAGGATAGTCAGCAAGCGATCGTATTCCCCCAGGGGCATACTCTTGAGGTTAATCCCGGTAGCAGTATAGGTGCGGCTCATAGGGATACGGGCGGATGCAAGGGGCAAGGACGATCGCGGCTAACGGGCGACGATCGCGATCCATTCTCTACTTTAATTGGCGATCTCCCTGGATGGGATCTGTGGGGCTGTGGAGAAACCCGTTCCGGTGCGGTTTGCTAAACGCGATGGTAATCTGGTGCTGCAACCAGACCAGCAACGCTTGTCGTGTAGGCTTTAATCGGCAGTGCCTAAAGTCGTTACTATCCCCGTTGGGAAACTTGATGTTTACGCTACTAGGGCAAAACCTGGAACCCTACCGGTTAGGAATCTTGAGCCAGGAGTTGGATTGTGGCAATGGCGTTTGATCGGGCTTTTGGCGATCGCCTGCGGGCGGCAGCCCCCCGCCTACAAGCCCTCTTGACCCAATTTAATCGGGCACGGGTTTTGGTGGTTGGAGATCTCACCCTGGATGAGTTTCTCCAAGGCCAGGTGGAGCGACTGTCACGGGAAGCTCCGGTCTTGATCCTGCGGCATGAGGAAACCCGTCAAGTTCCAGGGGGGGGGGCCAATGCGGCCTACAACTTGGCTCGCCTGGGTGCCCAGGTACAGGTGGTGGGCCTGGTGGGGGATGATCCCCAAGGGCAGGTATTGCACGATCTGTTTGCGCAGGTGGGGGTTGACACCAGCGGTATTTTAGTAGATTGCGATCGCCCCACGGTCACTAAAACCCGGATTTCGGGCCATGCTCGCCAATCCGTAACCCAACAAATTGTCCGGGTTGATCGCCGCTCCGATGCCCTGCCCCGCTTAGAACGGCAACACCAACTGGCGGTCCAGATCCAGGCCCAAGTCGCCCACGTCGATGCGATCGTCTGCTCTGACTACGGCGATGGGGTGCTGACGGCCCCCGTGATCACCGCCGCGCTGGCCCATCCCCGCACCATTGTGGATGCCCAACAGCACTTGATCCGCTACCGAGGCGCGACCGTGTTTACCCCCAATCTACCAGAGGCGGAACAGGCCGTTGGCTACCCAATTCGCGATCACGCCACCCTCCAGCAGGCGGGCCGGGATCTGCTGGCCCTCACCGATGCCCACACAATCCTGATCACCCGGGGGGAAGCGGGTATGGCTCTTTGGGAACCGGAGGCCAGTGGTGAGGTGGCTCTGATTCCCGCATTTAATAAAACCGATGTGTTTGATGTGACGGGGGCAGGGGATACAGTGGTTGCGGCTCTAACCCTAGCCCTGGTTGCTGGAGCGTCTAGTTGGGAAGCGGCAGTGTTGGGAAACCTTGCAGCCAGTTTGGTGGTGCGCCAGTTCGGGACTTCCACCACGACCCCAGCGGCAATTCAGGCGGCATTACAGGCATTATTAGAGCAGATCTGAACCCTATAGTTACTCAGGGCAGGAATGTGGAAGATTGCCTGATTCCCCTAGTCTCGGAAGCGGATATTGCCACACGGGTTCAAGCGATCGCCCAGGCGATCACCCGTGACTATGCCCAACGGCCCCCCGTCCTCGTGGGCATTCTCAAAGGGTCTTTTATCTTTTTGGCAGACCTAGTTCGTTGTCTGGAGATTCCGATCGCTGGCATTGAGTTCATTCGCCTATCTAGCTATGGGTCTGGCATGGTCAGTTCGGGGCAAGTGCAAATTCACCTGGGTCTTAGGGCATCGGCAATCGAGAACCAGCCCGTCATCATCGTTGAAGATATCGTCGATACCGGGTTAACCACCCAACGGGCGATGGCCTATTTACACAGCCTTCAGCCCGCTTCCCTCGCCCTCTGCGCCCTACTGGACAAGCCCGATCGTCGCCAAGTACCCGTGACGATCGACTATCTGGGCCTGACGATTCCCGATTGTTTTGTCGTGGGCTACGGGATTGATTTTAATCAAAAGTATCGTCAACTCCCAGCCCTGTACCGGGTGGAAACTACGGCCACTGCCCCAAACCAACCCCCTTTGCCCCAGGAAGCGGAGATTGGTGAAGTGGGTTTGTTAGACTAACGAAAGACGAGATCATTCACCGACTCCCATCCTCAAAAGGAAAATCATTACCGCTATGTCACCGATCACCCTGTTGCGGTCTCAAGAATTACCGACCTTGCAAACAACAGCGACGCGCGATCGCTTTGATGATGCCTGGGAGGGCACCCTGGCCACGCTCCTGGGCTTGGGGCGGGCAGCGGGAGCTGATTTTGTTGAATTTTTCCTGGAGCGGGTGAACTACATTAGCGGCATGGCGGAAGAGGATGCTGTCACCAGCATTTCGCCGCGCCTGTCCACCGGGGCGGGGGTGCGCGTCTTCCGAGGCACTCAGGATTGTTACGTTAGTACAAACGATCTATCCTTCACGGGGCTGCGGACGGCGTTGGAAAAGGGCCTGTCGATCCTGGGGTTACCCGCACCCATGCCGGGGGCATTTATCCCAGAAGTGAACCTAGAACCCCTGCGCGATTATGCCGTCCGGGGGCAAAAGGAAGCCTGGATACGGCAGTGTAGCTCGATTCAGGAGATGGGGGATGTTCTCCTAGCGGCAACGAGTGAACTTCAGAAACAGGCCCGCCATATTCAATCCCGACGGGCGCTCTATTTCCGGGATTGGCAGGAGGTTTTAGTGGCCGCCAGTGATGGCACTTTCGCCAGGGATATTCGCCTGACCCAATCTGTGGGTATGAGCCTTCTGTGCGCTGATGGCGAGCACCGATCGTCGATCGGCCATCGCCAGGGGGCCACCAGTCAGCCGGACTTTTTGCGCTATTGGGATTTAACCCAGGATGCGGCAGAAATTGCCGAGGCGGCGGGGCAAATGCTCTATGCTGACTATGTGGAATCGGGGACCTACCCGATCGTCATGGCGAATCGTTTTGGCGGCGTCATTTTCCACGAAGCTTGCGGCCATCTACTGGAAACGACCCAGATTGAACGCAAGACAACCCCCTTCTGGGATAAAAAGGGCGAAAAAATTGCCCACGAAAACCTCACTGCTTGGGATGAGGGGATCACGGCGACAGCCTTTGGCACAATCGATATGGACGATGAGGGCATGCCTGTCCAACGCACCCTCTTGATTGAAAACGGTATCCTGAAAAACTTCCTGGCCGATCGGGCTGGATCTTGGCGAACTGGGCATCCCCGCACGGGCAGTGGCCGCCGTCAGAACTATGCCTATGCGGCAGCCTCACGAATGCGCAACACCTACATCGCGCCAGGAAATTACACCAACGAGGATCTCATTGCCTCGATCGATCGGGGGATTTACTGCAAAAAGATGGGTGGCGGTAGTGTGGGGGCTACGGGCCAATTTAACTTTGGCGTTGACGAAGCCTACTTAATCGAAAACGGTCGCCTGACGAAGCCGCTCAAGGGGGCCACCCTCATTGGCGATGCCCAGGAAATCATGAACCGTATTTCCATGAGTTCCCAGGACTTGGGGTTAGCGGCGGGGTTCTGTGGTTCCATCAGTGGCAGTATCTATGTCACCGTTGGGCAACCCCACATTAAGGTTGATGCCATTACCGTAGGCGGTCGTTAATGTACTGGGGTTAGGGCCTCCGGACTGGCGACCAACATCAGCAGAACGAAAAACATCAGCAGATCGAAAAATAGGGGTGGGGTAGGCATCCTGCTGGCCACCGAGGCAGCCAAGATGGCTATCCCACTTTCAATTTGTCATCTACTGAACCCGTAGCCGTAGCGCGAAAAAAATCGATGAAATCACAACGGTAACCGTGGCTGAAGCAATCAATGCCAAGGCCAATTGCACAACCCACTGGGTAGTCGGCGGGGAGTTCGTAAGGCGTTCGCTAAAGCGCATAACCTCGTCTTTGAAGGTGGTCACGTCCCCCTTGAGGGTGGTTACGTCGGCTTCGAGGCGATCGAGCTTGTCAGCATTGACCCTTAAGGTCGGCTCAGGGGTACTGGCACTCATGGTCTTTCAACCTTTAGCTGTGTAGGCACTAGGGATAGAAGGGGGCAGTCACGATTCTCGGCAGAGGCGTTACCCAGCAACCGGCCTAGCGATGGACAACGACGGGTGTCCCAAGGCTTGCCCACTCAAAGAGCCACTTCGCATGATCAACGGCAACATTGACGCAGCCGTGACTAACCGGGGTGCCAAAGCGGTGGTGCCAGTAGGCACCATGAATGGCGTAGTTGCCAGAGTAATACATGGTATAGGGAACATCCGGTACGTCGTAGTCGGCTCCCCGCATCCGGGCGTAGCGATGACGACTCTGGATCGCAAACACGCCGGAAGGGGTGGGTGTGGACGCCTTACCCGTGGATACAATGACGGCATAGACCTGCTTGTTACCTTCCCAGGCAAAGAGGCGTTGGCGTGAGGTATCAATTTCAATCCAGCGCTTACCCGACTGCTTCAAACGCTCCATCGGGGTGAGGGGGGGACTCGGTGCTGGTGCGGGCACGGGTGCGGGCGCAGGCCAGGGTTCCGGGGGCGGGGCCGTTGAGGGGGGCATCACGGGAGCCGTTGGGGGGGTCGGCGCGATCGCGGGGGAAGGAGTTACCTGGGTAGGGACGGAAATAGCCGGGCCAGGGACAGCCGGCACAACCACATCATTAGCAGCAAGGGCGAGGGCAGCAGGTGCCCGATCGGGTCGAGAACGGACAGACGGGTGATCTCCCCATGCCAAACCGGGAGCCACGGCCACCAACAGGATCGTCCCACTGAACAACAGCCCTATCCGCATGGGCACAAACGGCTTACCTAACATGGCTAATCCTTTAATACCCGATGTGCCTAGGGCAATCTTTTCAGGGACTTACTAAAGATTTACCTGATTTGAAAAAGCTTTACAGCAACGTTGGGGTATTCTTAGTTGACTATTCCCACTATAGCTCACTCGATCGTTTTTGGGCTGATCGGGAGACCGATTCAGACGTTGAGCAAGAGAATGGCTGCCACGATCGCCGTTCTCCGGGCTGATGACAGCCCCTCTAGTCGAAGATCATGCTTACAATAACGGGGTGTAGGTTGGTGTTGCGCCTGCAAGATTCAACATACTCACTTTATTGGGGCAAACGCAGTACAACCTAACCTACCCACATTAAGTTTGACAGAAGACTAGGCAGCCTGAACGGTGCTGCGATCGACGACTGCTTCTTCAGTCAGCAAATCCGCCAATTGTTGTTCAATTTGATCCCGTACAATCTGCCGGTATTCCAGGAAGTGTTCATTCAACGCACAGATGGAAAGGTAGTGATCCCAAACACGGGGATTATGGCGCAGGATACCGATCAAATTGAGCCAGAATCGTAGGCGGGTTTTCCGCACGACCCCCTGCCGCCAGCATACTAATAACAGTGCCCGAATACTGACCCAATTTACCTTACGCAAGGAGACCTTATGCTCCGGCGTCCCCATTTTCAGGAAATGGCGATAGGTGCGGTTGAGATAGGCGAGGGGATCATAGAGTCGCCAGAAGGCATCGACATATTCCCGTGCCACTTCTTCAATGGGCCGGGTGGGAATAAAGTTCATCAAAGTCGTTTGGTTGGCATTGCTATCCCCCCGCAGCCGACCCTCTTTTTTCAGGCGATGCCAAAGGGCGGTATCCGGCAGAGCTTGTAACATACTGAAGAAGGCCGTGGGAATAGCCGCCGTTTCAACAAATTGGACAATGCGATCGCCTGCACCTGTTTTTTCGCCATCAAAGCCAATAATAAAACCGGCCATCACCCGTAGGCCCGATCGAATAATCGCATCGACGGAATCCGCCAGCGGATCGCGGGTATTTTGATACTTCTGGGTAACGGAAAGGCTTTCGGTATCAGGGGTTTCAATACCCAGGAAGACAGCATTAAAGTTACAGGCGACCATCAGATCCATGAGTTCCTGATCTTGAGCCAAATCTACCGAGGACTCTGTATTGAAATGGAAGGGGAATCCGTATTCTACCATCCAGGGACGCAGGGCTTTCAGCAATAGTTTAACATTGCGTTTATTACCAATGAAATTATCATCAACGAGAAAAACCGTGCGTCGCCAACCCAATTCATAGAGCCGCTCTAATTCGGCCAAAAATTGTTCAGGGGTCTTCGTTCGGGGTTTGCGACCGTAGAGTACAATGATGTCGCAAAATTCGCACTGGAAAGGGCAGCCCCGCGAGAATTGTACCGACATGTTGTCGTAGGCGTTGAAGTCAAGCAGATCAAAGCGGGGGATCGGCGTTTGTGTCACATCCGGTTTTTCGCCATCGGCCCGGAGAACTGCCTGGGTTTTCCCTTGCGCCAAGGCGTCAACCAACATCGGCAGGGTAATTTCTCCCTCATCCAGAACTAAGAAATCGGCCCCGGCAGCTAGGGGTTCCTGGGGCAAGGCTGTGGCATAGGGACCGCCAACCGCCACCAATTTACCGCGCCGCTTAGCCTCCCGAATCTGGGCCAAGAAATCTTCCTTTTGCACAATCATGGCGGACGATATCACTAGATCGGCCCAAGCCCATTCCGCTTCCGTCACATCACACACGTTGCGATCGACCAGCTTAAACTCCCAGGTTTGGGGCAGTATTGCAGCGACGGTAATCAAACCAAGGGGGGGCAGCAATGCCTTGCGGTCAACCAGTTCTAAGGCTTTCTCAAAGGACCAAAAGCTTTTGGGAAACTGGGGATAGAGGAGTAAAACTCGCATTCCTTCTAACTCTTACGCGTATTTATGCTTGATTGTAGGCAATTATGCAAGCATTTTGGGTCTTATACTCCATTTTTATAGGATGATGGGCCGCGTTTGGGTTGGCTCGGACGCAATTTTGGGGCCAATCTCCATTAGCGGCTCTAGATGCTCAGGTTGGCCATTGGTACCCAACCCCCTGCTGGGGCAAGGCGAAACTCTCTGCCCAGTGGCTGATAGCAAGTGACGTTAGGTGCCCGATCAATCAATAACATCCATAGCATCTCCTATGTACAGGGCACCTCGAAAAATACCCATCCTAAGCCCCCAAGCAATGTTACCCCGTTGATGGGGGCAGTTGAACGGCCCCTCTCGGCGATCATGACGGTTGTTGCGGATAGCAATATAGCCTTCTTGTGGGATAGCCGTCTCGGCTGTCATGACTGTAAATCTTGGTTGTCATGACTGTAAATCTTGGTTGTCATGACTGTAAATCGCGGTTGTCATGACGGTTAGTCTTGGGGCTGGGCAGGCTGGATGCTTACCCCACAAAGCAGAAGTGTTGAATCCAGATATAAAACTTTACATTTTAGGGTGCGAGAGTCAT